>NZ_JAATOU010000004.1:0-264916 GCF_011806445.1 Pseudoalteromonas sp. HF66 | reverse complement strand
TCAATAACGCAGAATAAATGCGTTTTAGCCATGCCCTTCGGGCGCTTCACAGGGCTTCCACTACTGCGTTGTAGCAAGGTACCTACTACTTGAATGCCAAGCCCTGAGTTTTAATCCCTGTAATAGTGCTGAAACTTGGATCCACAGGTAGTTTGGGTATCCTTTGCCAGATCATTTTGTAATTTCAAACTGAGTAACTTTGCCATTTAACTTGGTTAACTGCTTTAACTCAGTAAGCTTACTCTCTAACTCTTTCTTGCTAAGTGAAGGGCCTACAAAGACTTTTGTAAGTGTGCCGTTCGGGGTTTTGACTGGCCGAGTGAAGGTTTTGAAACCATTCGCTTTTAATTTTTCCTGTAGAGATTTCACATTAGGTGCGTGGGAAAAACTCCCCAGCTGAATGACATAAGCCATTTGTGTGAGGTTCTCTTCTGGCTTACGAGTTGGCTCTGGGGTTTTAGCGATTGGCTTTGCTGGTTCTTGCACTACAACTTTTGGCTCAGCTTTGGTAATGACAGGCTCATCTGTTGAGGCTTCAACCATTTTCGGCGCATCATCAATTTGCTGGGTTTCATTAGTAACAAGTTCAGTATCGTTTGCTTGAATATCTTCAACCGAAATTTGCGAAGGTTGCTCCGCTGAAGATACTTTATTATCAATCGCCTCTTGCAAGTCAATGGTAGTGAACTCAGGACGTTCAGGAATTGCTTTAAAGCCTTCTTTATAATGAACCTTTTCACCATCCAAAATGTTTGGGATGAAGACAATAGCCGCCACAACCACAATCGTGGTTCCTACTAAGCGATTAATAAACCCTGCGTTCACCGATTTCCTCTCTATTTTTTAAAGTAATTGATGGCTGCAGCCACAGTTATAAATGAACCAAACACAATCACTAACGTGTTTTCATCGACATTTGGTAATAACGTATCTAGCGCAGTTTCAACACTCGCATAGTGCGTGCTTGGCGCTGTTGATGCGGTTTCGGCTAATGCTTTAGCAAGATTCTCAACCTTGTCTCCACGGAAACAATCTAAGCTTGCTAACGACCACTGATCAACAACATTCGCCATGGCCGACATAGCAGCCACCTTATCTTTATCTGCAAGCATAGCGACTAATGCATGAATTTTAAACCCTTGATCTTTATACACGCTTAATTTGCGTGCCAAATATCGAGCAGATTCAGGATTATGCGCAACATCGGTAAAAATAAGCGGTTGCTCACTTAACTGCTGAAAGCGACCTTCGACAATAAGGTTAGCTAAGCAGTCACGCACTTGTTGCTCGCTTGGCAGTAGGTCAAGTTTTGCTAGTAAGGTCAACGCGGTTGCTGCATTTTGACAAGGGATCGCAGGCTTAGCTAAGCGCCAGTCTTTATCTTGGTACTGCCATTTAAAGCCTTCACTGTCTTCTGTGAATATGAAGTCACGACCTGATAGCACCATATCAGCGTTAATTTCGTTGCCATAATCAGTTACTGTGTGTGGAATGGCTAAATCGCCAACAATAGCAGGCGTATTGGTGCGGAAAATGCCAGCTTTATCGTAACCAACAAGTTCACGGGTATCACCTAGATATTCTTTATGGTCTAAATCTATGGTGGTGATCACACAAGCATGTGGTTTAACGATATTAGTGGCATCGTAACGACCACCAAGGCCGACTTCTAACAGTACATAATCAACGGCGTGACGTTTAAAAATAGCCAGTGCACCTAAGGTACCGTACTCAAAATAAGTTAGTTGCGTGTCAGCACGGCCTTTTTCTAGCATATCAAAAGCATCAACATGGAATTGATCATCAAGCTCTTGGCCATTAATACGTACGCGCTCGTTGTAACGAATAAGATGCGGCGAAGCATAAGTACCCACACTAAAACCCTGTGCAAGTAATAAGCTTTCTAGGCAACGGGCAGTGGTCCCTTTACCGTTAGTGCCTGCAATAAGGATTATTTTGCTTGATGTATCAAGTAAACCGACTTGGTTTGCCACGCGTTCTACGCGCTCTAAACCCATTTCGATATTGGCAGGATGGACATTTTCTAAATAACAAAGCCAATCATCAAGGCTTGATGATTGGCTAGGAAGGATTTCTGTCATAGCGTTTAATCAGTTAAGCTGAAATTTACGCTACTCTATGCTCTTGTTCAGTAGAAGGCAAGTTCATAAATTTCGCTAAGATACGTGCAAGGGTGTCACGCATTTCACGACGGTCAACAATCATGTCGATTGCACCGTGCTCTAGCAAGAATTCACTGCGTTGGAAACCTTCAGGAAGCGTTTCACGTACTGTTTGCTCGATTACGCGAGGACCCGCAAAACCGATAAGCGCTTTAGGTTCAGCAACGTTTACATCACCAAGCATTGCCAGTGATGCAGATACACCACCCATTGTTGGATCTGTTAATACTGAAATAAACGGTAAGCCTTTTTCGCTCATTTTCGCAAGCGCAGCACTTGTTTTAGCCATTTGCATTAATGACATAAGTGCTTCTTGCATACGTGCACCGCCTGATGCAGAGAAACAAATAAGTGGCATGTCGTGCTCTAAACATTGGTCTACAGCTTCAACAAAACGAGCACCTACTACTGACGCCATTGAACCACCCATAAACGAGAACTCAAAAGCAACAGCAGCAACAGGAATGCCTTTTAAACGGCCTTTCATTGCCACAAGTGCGTCTTTTTCGCCGCTTGCTTTTTGTGCTTGGGTAATACGGTCAGAGTATTTTTTAGAATCTTTAAACTTTAATACGTCTTTTGGTTCGTGCTCTGCACCAAGTTCTTGACGATCAGCATCGTCTAAAAAGTTTTCAAGACGTTTACGGCCACTTAAACGCATGTGGTGATCACACTTAGGACACACGTTGAGTGCTTTTTCTAATTCTGCTTTATATAAAATTGAATCACAGTCTGTACACTTAGCCCAAACCCCTTCAGGGATTTCTTTACGACCTGACGATTTAGTCGTTTTAGGTAAGATTTTTTCTAACCAACTCATTTGCAACTCTCTTAATGCTGTTCTGTGTCGCAGTCTGTTTAATTGGAAACACTCACTTGTGTTTCTGATAACAAATAAACAGACAGATTTTTTCAATTAAAACATGAATTACCCGCAGACGATATAAAAAACTGGTCTTAGTAGTAGTCTACTAAAGTCTAACTGTCTGAATCAGGTAAAAACAAAGGCCCTAATGGTGTTTTAGGAATGCCAAAATGTTCTGGGTAATCCACGTCAACTAAGTAAAGGCCAGCAGCTTTCGCTGTCGCACTTGCCTTAGCGCGCTCTTTTAAATCGAGTAATTCTTTTAACCACACGGGTTCATGCTTATGAAGACCAATGTCCATCAAACACCCTGTGATGTTTCGTACCATGTGATGTAAAAACGCATTGGCTTTAATATCAATAATCACATAATCACCTTGGCGTTTTACCGACAGGTGGTGAATAGTACGATTTGCTGTATTTGCTTGGCAATGTAGTGCTCTAAACGAAGTAAAGTCATGCTCGCCTATTAAATACTGACAGGCTTCTTGCATTTTAGTTTCGTCTAATGGGTGATGAAAGTGTGTCACCCCTTCACTCATGATAGCGCCGCGATAGGTGTAATTATAAATCACATAGCGGTAGCGACGAGCTGTAGCACTAAAACGAGCGTGAAAGTCTTCGCTTACAGGCTGGGCAAAGCGAATAGCAATATCTTTTGGTAGTAAGGTATTCATACCCATAGTGAACGCGACCATTTCACGCTCAGCGTGAGTATCAAAATGGATCACTTGCCCTGTGCCATGTACACCCGCATCGGTGCGGCCTGCACAAACAATTTCGACTGGATGATTACAAATACGCGACAACGCCGTTTCTACTTCTTGTTGTACGCTATTGACGTGTGATTGACGTTGCCAACCACTGTAACGCGCGCCGTTGTATTCTACTCCAAGTGCTACTCGCATAATGCTCTATTTACCTACTGTACTAAATGACGGGGCATTTTATGCGATCTACGAGCTCAATAAAAGCCACTCGAGTAGATCACATTGTTCTGTTACTCAGATATCACACCAATTCCTTAAGTATTATTGCGAGCTGGTATTAATCTTCTTCGATGTTATCGAGGCCCTTAGTGCCATCTTTAGCACGAAGCTTATGATGGATTGCTGACTTAATCAGCATATAGCCGCTAATAGGCGCGGTGATCAGTAAGAAAATTGAAATGAGAATTTCTTTTACGCTCATCCCTTCATTGGTATAGCTAAAATACACCATCGCAGCAATCAATAACGATGCCATTCCTAGGGTTGTTGCTTTAGTTGGACCGTGTAAACGCATAAAAAAATCAGGCATTTTCACAAGGCCTATTGAGCCTATTAGAATAAAGCAACCACCAATTAATAGTAAGATTGATACAATCCATTCACTCATCATTTGCTACCCTATTCAATAATATCGCCACGTAGCAAATACTTACATACAGCTACCGTGCTAACAAAGCCAAGCATAGCGATTAATAATGCGGCTTCAAAATATAAATCTGTTCCCATGCTCATGCCATACAGAATAATTAAAGCGATGGTGTTAATAAACATAGTGTCTAAAGCCAAAATACGATCAGGTACCGACGGCCCTACAATTAACCGCCACACGTTTAATAATAAAGATATAGCTATCATGGCGTAAACTATTAAAAAAACGGTATCTAGCATCGAAAAATCTCCTTAAGCGGTGCTTCATAGCGCTGCTTAATCGTTTTAATTAACGCTTGTTCATCAGCTAAATCGAGCACATGGATTAATAAATAGCGCTGCTCAATCTCTGCCCCCTCTTCGAGGGACTCAGGAATAGGGTAAACCTCTGCGCTCACAGTACCCGGCGTTAACGACACTGTACTTGCCAAAATAGTAATTGGCATTTCGTGGCTTAAATCCAAAGGCACTTTTATAAAACCTGGGCGCAATTTTTTAGTGGGCCCGAGAATCAACAGTGCCACTTGTAAATTGGCAGTCACAATATCATAAAGCACCAACAATAAGTGCCTAAACGCAAGACCCGGCCTTACAATTAGCGGCTGAGGATCACGAAATGGGAAAGTAATCCACGGAATGGTAATTGCGAAAAATGCAGCTAAAAACAGGTGTCCAGGCGACACACTGTTATTTAACAACAGCCATACAATAAATAATAAAACACTGCGAAATGGTGTTGGCAACCAACGAAAGCGAGCTTCTAAACGCATCAATGGCCTCCTTGTAATACAGTGTTGATGCTAGTGTTGATATCAAACAACTGCTCTGATGTTGCTAGCATATAGTCTGAAATAGGTCCTGCAAATACAACCATTAAAGGTGAACATGCAAGTAGCGCAACTACTGAAATCACTTTAAGAGGATGTGCTTTGGTGCCTTCAATTGCTTCACTGTCTTTATGAGTATGATCCCAGAATAAGCTTGTACCAGCGCGTGAAACCGCCACTAATAACGCCAAACTAGATACTAGGTAAATTGGCCAAAACAACATGGCTTTTTCACTATCTAGCGTGCTCTTTAAAATCCATACTTTACCTACAAAGCCAGATAACGGCGGCATACCAACAACGGCAAGAGCAGCAACTATGAAACAAGCACCAAGCAAGTATGGCTGTGCAACGGCACGACCTGCTACTAATCGGTCGGCAACTTTACCGCGTTGTTGAGCAATTAAATCTGCAATTAAAAATAGTGCTGCGCAAATAATAGTTGAATGCACTAAGTAGTAAAGTAGTGCAGCTGTTGCAGAGACATTTTGAATCGCAACCAATGCCACTAAAGTACCTACAGATACAACAACCAGATTCGCAACAAGCTTTCTAAGGTCTTGACTCGCTAATACACCAATACCACCCATAACTATGGTCGCTAGTGCTAAGCCCCATAACCAAGGTTGTGCCATGTGAGCAAGCTCGCCAGCATTATCACCAAATATTACGGTATACACACGTAGCATGGCATAAACACCTACCTTGGTCATAATCGCAAATAATGCAGCCACCAATGGCATTGCACTTGCGTAGGTATTCGGTAACCATAAATGCAATGGTAATAACGCGCCTTTTAAAGCAAATACCACAATTAATAACAAACCACCAATTTTAGCGAGGTAAACATCGTCACCCGTCAATTGCGGGACTTTTTGCGCTAAATCAGCAATATTCAATGTGCCTAGTACACCATAAAGTACACCTAGCGCAATCAAGAACACACTTGAACCAATTAAGTTTAAAATCACATATTGCAGTGCAGCACGGGTACTGTGTTTGTTACCTGCATGCATCAATAATGAGTATGAGGCAATTAACAAGACTTCAAAGAATACGAATAAGTTAAACACATCGCCAGTTAAAAAGGCACCATTAACACCTAACACTAAAAAGTGCACTAATGGGTGGAAAAAGCTCCCTTTTTTATCATCACCTGCACAGCTATAGAGCACTACAACCGCACCAAGGAAACTGGTAAGTAACACCAGTAGTGTTGCTAGTCTATCGGCAACCAGCACAATACCAAATGGTGCAGACCAGTCACCGATTGCGTAAACAAGCGGTGCTGTACTATTAACGTGGTATAATAAGTAAGCACTTACTGATAATGTGACAATCGACAAAATAACCGACGAAACACGACGGATATGTAAGTTTTTACCACATGGCGGCATGAGTAAAATAACACCTGCCAACATCGGAATTAGAATCGGTAAAGAAGCTAAATGCTGAATCATTTGTGCTCCTTCGATGATTTAACAAGGTGACCATCAACATGGTCATTACCCAAATCTGCACGACCACGAATCGCTAAAATAACCACAAAAGCGGTCATCGCAAAGCCAATTACAATTGCTGTTAAAACCAGCGCTTGAGGGAGTGGGTCGGCATACTCACTGCCTGTACCAAGTACAGCCGCTTTGTTAATTGTTAAGCGACCTGAAGAGAATAAAAACAGGTTAACTGCATACGACAACATAGTCAGGCCGAGTACCACAGGGAAGGTACGAGCCCGCAATATTAAGTAAATTCCGCATGCAACCAGCACGCCGACGCACGATGCGTACAATACTTCCATTAAATATTTACCTCTTGCTTGGGTGTATCAGCAGTTAATTTACCTAAACTTGCTAAAATCATCAGCGTTGCACCTACAACAGTTAAATACACACCTAAATCAAATACGATAGCACTAGCAAGTTCTGTTTTGCCGACTAACGGAATATCAAAATAATCAAACCAGGTTGTTAGGAATGGACGTTCGAAGAACCAACTTCCAATACCTGTGAACAATGCAATAGCAATACCTGACGCAATAATCTTACGATAATTCACGTCAAATCTGTCTGCAATCCAATGCGAACCATTGGCCATATATTGCAAAATAAATGCAATCGCGGTAACGAGTCCTGCAATAAAGCCACCACCTGGTAAGTTATGACCACGTAAGAAAATATACGCAGACACAAGTAATGCAAGTGGTAACAAGCTTTGTGAAATACTCGAGAGTAGAATTGGATAACGCTCTCTTGCCCATGGGCGCCCTTCGCTATCACTTGCTGGCATAAACAGCGGCAAGTTAATAAGCAGTTTATAAATACCTAATGCAGCAATACCCAATACGGTAATTTCACCTAGGGTATCAAACCCCCTAAAGTCAACGAGGATAACGTTTACAACGTTAGTACCACCACCACCAGTTTTTGCATTGGCAACAAAGAAGTCAGAAATTGACTCAAGTGGTCTTGTCAGAAGCGCATAACAAATACTTGCCACAACCACACCAATTGCCGATGAGATACCCAAGTCACGCAGAATACGCAGTGAGCTCGATTCTTTCGGAGTACGCTGCGGTAAAAAGAACAGTGCAAGCATCAGTAGCATCACGGTGACAACTTCAACCGTTAACTGAGTCAGTGCTAAATCTGGCGCAGAGAATCGAGTGAAAGCAACAGATACCATCAGGCCTACAATTGAAATCATAATCAAAGATATCATTCGTGAGCGGTGCCAAATAACCGTTGCCAACGCACCAATTATTAGTAAGCCTGCACCTATTGCATTATGGAAATCGATTGGGGTTAACTCGCTTGCTCCTGCTAACTGGCGCATTTCAAATAAAGGCCAACCCGCACACATGAGCACCACCGCAATCATCACAAAGGCATAACGCTGTAAGGAGCCATTTTCGATACGTTTAATCTTTTCTTGTGACCACTTAATCAAGCTATATAAGCCACGCTC
The DNA here is from genome assembly GCF_011806445.1 of Pseudoalteromonas sp. HF66. Classification (NCBI taxonomy): domain Bacteria; kingdom Pseudomonadati; phylum Pseudomonadota; class Gammaproteobacteria; order Alteromonadales; family Pseudoalteromonadaceae; genus Pseudoalteromonas; species Pseudoalteromonas sp. HF66. The sequence continues at coordinate 256,656 of NZ_JAATOU010000004.1, read as the reverse complement.
AAAGCCTTTTTTAGCATTCAAAGTTGGTAATGACGCTTGGAAGTGGAACAGGTGCTTACGCTGCACATAAATCATCACACCAACGCTTGTTGCAATAAAGCTCATTAACAGAGGTAAGTTAAAGCCATGCCATACTGATAGCTTATAATCCGGGGCTACATCACCAAGCACTGCGAAAGATGCAGAAGCTAAAATATCGCTTACTGCAAAGTGCGGGAACATACCAACGAGTAAACACAGCACAACCAAAATTTCGATTGGCACACGCATATAGCGTGGTGGCTCATGGGGCTGTTTTGGCAAATCAATTGGGTCGCCATTGAAAAACACGTCATGAATAAAGCGCGCTGAATACGCCACAGATAGTGCACCAGCAATCGTTGCTAACACTGGAATTAACCACGACATAGAGCCAAGCACTTGTTGATGTAGTGTTTCGGCAAAGAACATTTCTTTCGACAAGAAACCATTTAACAGTGGCACGCCCGCCATAGCTGCAGCTGCCACCATAGCAAGTGTGGCGGTATACGGCATAAATCGCCACATACCATTAAGTTTACGCATATCACGGGTGCCAGTTTCATGATCAATGATACCCGTTGCCATAAATAACGACGCTTTAAACGTAGCGTGGTTAATAATGTGGAAAATAGCAGCCACTGTAGCAAGCTCAGTGTCTAAACCTAAGAGTAATGTAATTAAACCTAAATGGCTGATTGTTGAATAAGCCAACAAGCCTTTTAAATCATGCTTAAACAACGCGATATAAGCGCCGACCAATAAAGTCGCCAGACCCGTCATCGCCACTAAGATAAACCAAGTATCTGTGCCTGATAGCGCTGGATAAAAACGCGCTAATAAAAAGATACCCGCTTTAACCATGGTTGCAGAGTGTAAGTAGGCACTGACTGGTGTCGGTGCCGCCATCGCATGTGGTAACCAGAAATGAAATGGAAATTGCGCAGATTTGGTAAAAGCACCTAATAGCACTAATACCAGCGCAACTTCATAGAGTTCATGAGATTGAATAAGCGCTTTGCTTGCTAAAATAACGTCAAGATTATAACTACCAACAATATCACCAATAAGTAATAAACCAGCTAGTAATGCAAGACCACCGGCACCGGTAATAGCAAGCGCCATGCGCGCGCCTTTTCGAGCTTCTGATTTATGCCACCAATAACTGATCAATAAAAAAGAGCTAATACTGGTGAGCTCCCAAAAAAACCAAAGCTGAATCACATTGTTTGACATCACGATGCCAACCATTGCGGTCATAAATAGCATTAAATAGCAGTATAGCTTTGGCATTGAGTCGCTATTACTCAAGTAATAACGCGCATAAAAAATCACTAGGGTACCAATACCCAAGATCATATATAAAAAGAGTAACGTTAAACCATCAAGTCGAAACGAGACTTGCATGTTTAAAAGCGGGATCCACTCAGCAGTGTAGCGAATTGTTTCACCAGAAAAGACTGCAGGGGTATACGAAAATACAATTCCAAGGGCAATCAAAGGCGCTAACATGGTCAAAGCAGTGCTTTGGTTACGTGTTAGTTTTGAAGTGCAGGATGAAATAACACTGCCGATTAAGGATAACAGGGGTATCCAGAGCAAAGTCATAATTAGGAGCCTTTTAGTGTCATAAGAATATCAATACCGCTCTAGTTTTAATTAGTTGCGTACTGTTCATTTGGATGGTTAAAAGTTGGCTTCAAAAAAAGCTTACAATGCGTATAGTTATACTGTTCAGGTGCTATTTTGTCTATAGGAGACACTCCTATTTGCACAATATTTAACCGCTTTGCATACTAAAATAGCAATAAATAGTCGATTAGTCAGAAAAATTCTGCTCTTTGGAAGCTGTTGTAAACACTGGCTTTAAGCCTAAAAAGGCAAAATATTCAGAAAACCGAACCGGCTTTGTTAAGGGCTGGTTAATTTGTTTTTGCCAAAGCGCTCTGTATTGCTCAGATAACCCCATAGTTTGGTACTGCATAATCGACCAATTAGGGCTAGGTTTATAGGCCTTTTCATTGTCGCAAGCGACACTTTTTTGCCAGCTTTTTGGTGGAAGAACGCCATTTGCGATAAATAAATTTGGAGCGACTAACCCTTGCTGCTTGCACAGCCACTGCTGTTTTTTCTCTGCTAAAGCATATTCATCTTCAAAACCACTAAAGTGCATTAATTCATGTAAAAACACCGCATAAGGTTGCGATGAGTTAATATGCATAATACCGCCTTGAACATTTGCTGCCCCTTGATTCGACATCATCACAATAAAGTCAAAACCTTCAGGCCATTTTTGCTCTGCAGCATTTTGCCAATTACAACTAAGCGCCCCACCACTTGCATCACACTTAAATTTATCGGCTACATAAACAACCTCAGTGAAGCAAAAGCTGTCTTTGGCGGGCTCAGGAGCTTTGCTGTATTGCTGCTTATACTGGTTTAAAGCCTGAATCCCTTTGTAGTGATCTGTCATCATTAAAACATTAAATTTGCACTGGCTGCTTGCTTGTAAAGTCGCTGTTGATAAAGCAAATTGCTGTTGCTTCGCATAAGCAGGGGCAATTTGAGCTACCGGCATTTGTTGTTGCAATAGCCAAGCTTGCTTAGCATTCCCCTCAGGTAACTTGCCAGCTTGGCCTAAACTGCTTATATCGTGCCACTGTTGCGTTTGGACTAGCTGATCCGCTAAGGCTTGCTGCTGCAATAAAGTAAATTCAGCAAAGTAAGGCTGCCACCATAATTTTGCTGCAGTGTAGTCTTGTTGCTGCAAAAACCTAAGCGCAAGCTGATACACGGCATTGCTATCATCGAGCTTTGCCAGCTGGCGAAGTTGCGAGTTACTCAACACTAAATGCTGCAAATTAATAGCACTCGGCGCTAAATGATAGATAGCTGTCACTTGTGAAGGGCTGGTATTTGCGTAATAAAAATAAGCGGGAATAAAACGAGACACTGAGCTTGAAACAAGACCCAAGCTCAGTAATAGAATCACAATTAAAGAAACCTTAGCTTGCGTTTTCACCAGCCATTAACTCAAGCTCTAAACGGGCATATTTGTATTCAACAAATTCATGTACATTGGTGGCAAGGGCAAGCCTAAAATAGTCAGCAGCAAGGTAGTTATCACCAGCTGCTTGATGCATTTTAGCTAGATAGAAATAAGCTTCACATAAGCGATGTGCATACTCTTGCTCTGAAGTAACGCCTTCAATAATGCCAGATAAAAATTCAAACTCACTAATGTCACCTAAGTATAGTGCCAAGAGTTGGTAACCCCATTGTGACTCATCTACACCTTGTGAGTTAGCTTTTAAATCAATTAAGGCTTGCTTTTTATCAGCTTCTGATTGCGCTAAATAAAGCCATAACACACGATAAGGATCGCTGGGTGAACGATTTAAAAACTGTTGTAAATCATCTTGTGCAAGTAATGGGCGCTCACCATAGTAAAGTGCAATCCCACGATTTAAATAGGCGTACTCATGCTGCTCATTAAGCTCAAGTGCAGAATCAAAAAATTCGTAGGCTTGTTCATACTGCTGCATCAGTGTGTGGTGAATACCTAAAAAGTTATATACCTCAGCCAAATCTGGTTTGAGCTTAATCGCACGGTTAAAGTCTATTCGCGCTAACGTCGACATACCTAAGCTGTCAAATAACACGCCGCGATCGTAATAAAGCTTAGCCTGTTGCTCAGCACTTAAATCTGCGCGGTTTAACAACTCAGAGTAACGAGCAATCGTAATTTCATTACGAAAATCAGGCGCCAATGGTGCGGTAAAAGGCACATTAACAATAGGGACTGACTCAGATTGTGTGGTGGTTTGGCATGCACTTAAAGAAAAAATAGCCACAGCGGTCAATGCTAAGTGTTTAAAAATCATTAAATTCCTTAATACCTGAATTCTCTGTAGACAAAATCGAAGCGGATAGGTTTCATTAAAGCATAAAAAAAGGGGCTAAACAGCCCCTTTTTCTTATATCCAGCAAATAACTGGTTATTCAATCATCATTAAGCGTCTTTAGACTCTTCTGCTTTTTCTTCAGCAGCTGATTCCATAGCTTCTTTGATGCTTAGACGTACACGACCTTGGCGATCTACTTCAAGAACTTTAACTTTAACTTCTTGGCCTTCGCTCAGGTGGTCAGTCACGTTGTTAACACGCTCAGTGCTGATTTGTGAAATGTGCACTAGACCATCTTTACCTGGAAGAATATTAACGAACGCACCAAAATCAACGATACGAACAACTTTACCAGTGTAGATAGTACCTACTTCTAGCTCAGCAGTTAATTGCTCGATACGCTTAATAGCATCGTTAGCGCTGATGCCATCAGTTGCTGCGATCTTGATTGTACCGTCATCTTCGATTTCAATCGTAGTACCAGTTTCTTCTGTAAGTTGACGGATAGTTGCGCCACCTTTACCGATAACTTCAGCAATTTTCTTCGCAGGGATTTGCATTGTGTAAATGCGTGGCGCGAACTGAGATAACTCTTCAGAAGGTGCTGAAATCGCTTCGTCCATAACACCTAAGATGTGTAAACGTGCTGCTTTCGCCTGTTTAAGAGCGATTTGCATGATTTCTTTAGTGATACCTTCGATCTTGATATCCATTTGTAATGCAGTGATACCATTAGAAGTACCCGCTACTTTAAAGTCCATGTCACCTAAGTGATCTTCATCACCTAAGATGTCAGAAAGAACAACGAAATCTTCGCCTTCTTTAACTAGACCCATCGCAATACCAGCAACAGATGCTTTAATTGGTACACCAGCATTCATAAGAGCTAATGACGTACCACATACTGATGCCATAGACGATGAACCATTTGATTCAGTGATTTCAGAAACAACACGGATTGAGTATGGGAAGTCAGTTAGCGTTGGTAACACAGCTGCAATACCACGCTTAGCTAAGTTACCGTGACCGATCTCACGACGCTTAGGTGAGCCAACAAAACCAGTTTCACCTACGCAGAACGGAGGGAAGTTATAGTGCAGCATAAAGTGGTTTTTGTTAGTACCAGTTAAATCATCGATTAACTGTGAATCACGCTCTGTACCAAGTGTTGCAGTAACAAGTGCTTGCGTCTCACCACGAGTAAAGATTGCAGAACCGTGAGTACGAGGTAAAACCCCTGTCATTACGTCTAGTGCACGGATCATATCTGGTTCACGACCATCGATACGCTTCTCACCTGCGATGATACGGCCACGAACGATTTCTTTTTCTAAAGAACCAAATAGTTTACCAACTTCTTGTGTATCTAGCTCTTCGCCTTCAGCAAGCTCTGCAGTTAAAGTAGCAACAACTTCTTCTTTCGCTACACCTAGTGCTTCTTTACGCGCTACTTTGTCAGTGATGCGGTATGCTTCACCTACTTTTTCAGCAGCGATTGCAGAGATTTTCTCAGCAAGTGTTACGTTTTTCTCTGGTGCAGTCCAATCCCAAGCTGGTTTACCTGCTTCAGCTTTGAATTCGTTGATTGCGTTGATGATAGCTTGAGATTGCTCATGACCATAAACAACCGCACCTAACATTACTTCTTCAGATAGTGTTTCAGCTTCTGATTCAACCATAAGTACTGCGTTATCAGTACCTGCAACAACTAGGTCTAATTGGCTCTCTTCAAGCTCAGCTAGTGTTGGGTTAAGTACATATTCGCCGTTGATGAAACCAACGCGTGATGCACCGATAGGACCATTGAATGGGATACCAGAGATAGCAAGAGCTGCTGAAGTACCAATCATAGCAACCATGTCAGGTTGGATTTCTGGATTAACAGAAACAACTGTCGCAATTACTTGTACTTCGTTTACGAAACCGTCTGGGAAAAGTGGACGGATTGGACGGTCGATTAAACGAGCGATAAGCGTTTCGCCATCGTTAGGACGACCTTCACGCTTAAGGAAACCACCAGGGATACGACCCGCAGCGTACATACGCTCTTGGTAGTTAACTGTTAGTGGAAAGAAGTCTTGACCTGGTTGTGCATCGCGCTTGCCTACAACAGTAACTAATACTGAAGTATCGCCAATGCTTGCTAGTACTGCGCCGTCAGCTTGACGAGCGATAGCACCAGTTTCTAGAGTCACAGTGTGTTGACCTAGTTGAAATTCTTTAATAATTGCTTGCACTTAAAAATATCCTTTAAATGTAAAAGCAACTCAGAGCAGTGCTCCGAATTGGTAAAAAATAGTCCATCAAAGTACCAATTACAGTACTTAATTGTGCTTATGAAAACACGATTAAGTACTACAATTGGCAATGATGTTTTTTCAATTACTTAGTAGATTCACCTACTAAGATGTGCGCTAGTATACCTTTCATGCGCGCACAAAAAAAGGGGCTAAATAGCCCCTTTTCTCGTAATCTAGTTCTTAGCGACGTAGGCCAAGCTCTTGGATTAACGCAGTGTAACGTGCAATGTCTTTACCTTTAAGGTAGTCAAGCAGTTTACGGCGTTGGCTTACTTTGCGAAGAAGACCACGACGTGAGTGGAAGTCGTGCTTGTGGCTAGCAAAGTGACCTTGAAGCTTGTTGATATCGAAAGTTAGAAGTGCAACTTGTACTTCAGGTGAACCAGTGTCGCCTTCAGCGCGTGCAAATTTACCGATGATCTCAACTTTTTCTTGATTGCTTAGTGACATAGTAACTCCAAAAATTAATTTAAATTGTGTTTTAGCCGATCACTAATTCAGCCAAAACGATTGAGCGGGGCGTATTCTACCCAGCTTTGCTTATAACTACAAGGTAATCTTTACTCAGGCAGCTGATTTGATAAGCCACGCTTTGATTTCAAGTGACCATCTTTATGGCGCTCACCGGTACCAATGAACACCCCATCAGCCATTACCTTTACTACCCCATCTGGTACAGGCCTACCAATCACTACTGTTTGACCATGACTAAATGCCACGCCCTGCTCTTGGGTAATCTCAATCACAGGTAAGTCAACCAAAGCAGTATCCATTGGCAATAGTAGCTCATCGAGGTAGTTTGAAGGCGCAACATCGTCTGCTTTTGCTTGCTGTAGCTTTTCTTCAAGTTGCTCAAGAGTGACCATTTTCTCACTTGGATAATGGCCAACTGCACTGCGGTGTAACATGATAACATGAGCACCACAGCCAAGCTTTTCACCTAAGTCGTCAACAATAGTACGAATATAAGTGCCTTTAGATACATGTGCCGTCATTTGTACTTCGTTATTAGCTTCATCAAACTCATCAAGCGTTAAACTAAATACATTAATTTTTCGACACTTACGCGGCACTTCAATGCCTTCGCGGGCATATTTATACAAAGGCTGACCTTGGTATTTAAGCGCAGAGTACATCGAAGGGTATTGATCCGACTCACCTAAGAAACTGGCAATTTGCTCAGCTAATTGCTCAGGTGTTACCGATACTTCACGCGTTTCAACCACTTCACCATCTGAATCAGACGTTGTAGTTCGCTCACCAAGTTTGGCACGAACAACATAGGTTTTGTCTGTATCGAGCAAAAACTGGGTAAACTTAGTCGCTTCACCAAAACAAATAGGCAGCATACCCGTCGCGAGCGGATCAAGCGCACCTGTGTGGCCTGCTTTTTGAGCAAAGTATATTCCCTTTGCTTGCTGCAATGCTTTGTTTGATGAAATACCTTGCGGCTTATTAAGTAATAAGATGCCGTCAATAGCACGACCTTTACTGCGTCTAGCCATTAGCCTTTAGTGCCTTCTTCGCCGTCGTCTTCGTCTACATGCTTAGCATTGTCTTCACGAATAACAGAATCAACCAAGTTTGAAATACGCATACCTTCCATTAGTGAGTTATCGATTACAAAACGTAACTCTGGCATGATGCGCGCACGAATGCGTTTACCTAATAAAGAACGAATATAACCCGTTGCTTCATTTAAGATTTTAGCGCTTTGCTTGGCTTTATCTTCATCATCCGTGTTGAATACCGTGATAAATACTTTTGCGTAAGATAAGTCGCGAGATACCTCAACCGCAGACACTGTTACCATGCCTAGGCGTGGATCTTTGATTTCGCGTTGAAGAATAACAGCAATCTCTTTTTGAATTTGCTGAGCAACACGATCAGTGCGAGAAAATTCTCTCATTTCATTTCACTCTAAAATAATAACTTATTGATGTTAAAGAATAAGTTAATTTAATTACGAATGTACAAATGGGGGCTAGGCCCCCATTTAAAGCAATAACTTAAACGAAATTAAAGTGAACGTTGTACTTCAACCGTCTCGAATACCTCGATTTGGTCGCCAACTTTAACATCGTTGTAGTTCTTAACGCCGATACCACACTCCATACCGTTACGAACTTCTTGAACGTCGTCTTTAAAGCGACGTAGTGACTCAAGTTCACCTTCGTAGATAACCACGTTATCACGAAGTACACGGATAGGTGCGCTACGCTTAACGATACCTTCAGTAACCATACAACCTGCGATTGCACCAATCTTAGGTGACTTGAACACGTCACGAACTTCAGCAAGACCAATGATCTCTTGCTTGAATTCTGGAGCAAGCATACCTGACATCGCTTGTTTAACTTCTTCAATCAGGCTGTAGATTACGCTGTAGTAACGTAAGTCTAGGTTTTCTGACTCAATCACTTTACGAGCTGATGCATCAGCACGTACGTTAAAGCCAACAACAATCGCGTTAGAGGCTGCTGCAAGAGTTGCATCAGTTTCAGTGATACCACCTACACCTGAACCTACAATCTTCACTTTAACTTCATCAGTAGAAAGCTTAGTTAATGAATCAGCGATTGCTTCGATTGAACCTTGTACGTCAGCTTTAAGAACGATGTTAACTTCTGATACATCACCTTCAGCCATGTTCGTAAACATGTTTTCAAGCTTCGCTTTTTGTTGACGAGCAAGCTTCACTTCACGGAATTTACCTTGACGGTAAAGTGCTACTTCACGCGCTTTACGCTCATCTTTAACTACTGTTGCTTCATCACCAGCAGCAGGGATACCAGATAGACCTAAAATCTCTACTGGAATAGATGGACCAGCAGACTTAATGTCTTGTCCGTTCTCATCTTTCATCGCACGTACACGGCCATATTCAAGACCACAAAGTACGATATCACCTTGGTTAAGCGTACCAGACTGAACTAGGATTGAAGCAACTGGACCACGGCCTTTATCAAGACGCGATTCAATTACAACACCTGCAGCCATACCTTCAGCTGGCGCAGTTAGCTCAAGTAGCTCAGCTTGCATTAATACTGCTTCAAGTAGGTCATCAATACCTAAACCTGTTTTCGCAGAGATATGCACAAACTGTGTTTCACCACCCCACTCTTCTGGGATAACATCTAATTGTGCTAGCTCGTTCTTAACGCGATCTGGGTCGATGCCTTCTTTATCCATCTTGTTTACTGCGATGATTAAAGGAACGCCTGCAGCACGGGCGTGCTGAACCGCTTCTTTAGTCTGTGGCATTACACCATCATCGGCTGCAACAACAAGAATTACAATATCCGTAGCTTTAGCACCACGAGCACGCATTGATGTAAACGCGGCGTGACCTGGCGTATCTAAGAATGTGATCATATGACCATTTGTTTCAACGTGATATGCACCAATGTGCTGAGTAATACCACCGGCTTCACCAGAAGCAACTTTTGCTGAACGAATGTAATCAAGTGTTGACGTTTTACCGTGGTCAACGTGACCCATTACTGTCACAACCGGTGCACGAGGAATGGCTTTACCTTCTTCGCTACGGTCGTTTAGTACTTTCTCTTCTAATTCATTTTCTTTAACAATGATAACCTTGTGACCCATTTCTTCAGCAACAAGCTGTGCTGTTTCTTGGTCAATCACTTGGTTAATGGTAACCATGTCACCCATCTTCATCATTGTTTTAACAACTTCAGCACCTTTAACTGCCATACGTGATGCAAGCTCAGCAACAGTGATTGTTTCACTGATACGAACTTCATTTTTCACGTCAGCGGTTGGTTTTTGGAAACCATGTTGTAAAGACGTTGGTGCTTTTAGCTTGCCTTTCTTACCTTTAGGACCGGCAGCCTGTTTATCTTTTTGAGGTCCTTTTTTCTTTTTCTTACGACGAGCGCTATGCTCTTCACGTGCGTCAGATTCATCTTCTGCTTCACGTGCGTAAGTTGAAGTCGTAAGGTGGTGATCAGCGCTTTCTTCACGCTTCTTACGCTCTTCTTCTTCCTTTTTCCAGCGAGCTTCATTTTCTTCAGCTAGCTTTCTTGCCTCTTCTGCTTGACGTTTCGCTTCTTCTTCAGCTTTTCTCAATGCGGCCTCTTCTGCTTCTTTTTGCAGACGCTCAGCTTCGGCGCGATCTTGTTCAGACTTAGCACTTTGCTCTGGGGTCATCTGCTTCTGTTTCGCTTTACGCTCAGCTTCAGCTTTACGTTTAGCCTCTTCTTTGGCTTTACGCTCAGCTTCTTCTTTCGCTTTGCGTTCTGCCTCTTGTTTCGCTTTTAGCTCTTCAGCTTCTTGCTGGGCTTTAAGCTCTGCTGCTTTACGTGCAGCTTCTTCTGCAGCTAAACGCTCTTCTTCTTGCTGTTGCTCAATGGCGCTTTTCTTGACGTAAGTACGTGTTTTACGTACTTCAACTTGCACAGACTTTGCTTTACCTGTTGAGCCAGTCACACTTAGAGTGCTCTTGCTTTTACGTTGCAAAGTCATGCGAGCAGGGCCTTCAGACCCTGTACCGCCGTGCTGCTTGCTTAAGTGATCAAGTAATGTTGACTTTTCAGCCTCCGTTACCATATCACCTGCTTTTTTTGATATACCGGCTTGCTCAAGCTGCTGTAATAACTTATCAACAGTTGTACCAATATCTCCGGCTAGTTTTTCAACATTTACTTCTGCCATAGTGTGTAATACCTCCGTTAATAAATTACTCGTCTGCGAACCAACAAATGTTACGCGCAGCCATAATTAGCTTACCAGCTTCTTCTTCTGATAGCTCAGTGATGTCTACTAACTCATCAATACCTTGCTCAGCTAAGTCTTCAAGTGTTACTACACCTTTGCTTGCCATAACAAATGCAAGATGACGCTCTAAGCCCTCAAGTGCTAGTAGGTCTTCTGCAGGTTCAGCACCTTCTAAACTTTCTTCCGTTTTAAGCGCTTTAGTTGTTAATGCGTCTTTTGCACGTGAACGTAAGATATCAACTGTTTCTTCATCTAAACCGTCGATTTCTAGGAATTCCGATGCAGGAACGTAAGCAACTTCTTCAAGTGTTGAGAAACCTTCGTTGATAAGTAATGTTGCAAACTCATCATCGATATCTAGGTATTCAGTGAATAAGTTAATTAGCTTGTCTGATTCAGCTTCGTTCTTCGCACGCATGTCATCAACTGTCATTACGTTTAATTCCCAACCAGTTAACTGGCTAGCAAGACGAACGTTTTGACCGTTACGACCAATTGCTTGTGCTAGATTATCTGCTTCAACAGCAATATCCATTGAATGAGTATCTTCGTCCATTACGATTGACGCAACTTCTGCTGGCGCCATTGCATTGATAACGAATTGTGCTGGGTTATCATCGTAAAGAACGATATCAACACGCTCACCACCAAGCTCAGTTGAAACAGCTTGTACTCGAGCACCACGCATACCAACACACGCACCCACTGGGTCGATACGTTTATCGTTAGATTTTACTGCGATTTTTGCACGAGAACCTGGATCACGTGCTGCAGCACGTAATTCAATCATCTCTTCGCCAATTTCAGGTACCTCAATGCGGAATAACTCCATTAGCATTTCAGGTTTAGAACGCGTTACAAATAATTGCGCGCCACGAGCTTCCGGCTTAACTTCGTAAAGTAAACCACGGATACGGTCACCTGGACGGAAGTTCTCACGTGGTAACATATCATCACGGTAGATAACCGCTTCAGCATTGTTACCAAGGTCAAGTACGATTGCATCACGTGTTGCTTTTTTAACAACACCAGTTACCAATTCGCCTTGTTGATCTTTATATTCTTCAACAACTAAAGCACGCTCAGCTTCACGTACTTTTTGTACGATAACTTGCTTTGCCATTTGTGTCGTAATACGGTCGAACTTGATTGACTCAATTTGTTCTTCGACGTAATCACCTAGTTGTAAGTTTTCGTCTTCAACTTGTGCTGCTTCAAGCGTGATTTCGCTGTATGGATGTTCTAAAGAACCATCTTCAAGAACTTCAGCGATTTTCCAGCGACGGAACGTGTCGTAATCACCAGTTTTACGATCGATTGATACGCGAACGTCAATTTCGCCATCGTGTTTTTTCTTTGTTGCAGTCGCTAATGCGAACTCTAACGCTTCAAAAATCTTTTCTTTTGGAACCGCTTTCTCATTGGAGACGGCTTCAGCAACCAATAATATTTCTTTTGCCATGGGTTATGCCTCGCTTGCCCTATTCCTTCGCACTCGAATTAAAACTTTGCGATGATGTTCGCACGTTCAATGTTACTGATCATAATCATATGCTCAGTGCCATCTGCTGAAAGTGTGATCATATCACTGCTAACTGATACTAAATCGCCTTTAAAGTTACGACGACCATCTTGCGGAAGCTTAGTACGCACGCGTACTTCTTCTCCTTGCGCCTTCTCGTAGTGATCTTGTTTGAATAATGGACGATCAACACCAGGAGACGAAACTTCCAAATCATATTCATTTGTAATTGGGTCTTCGACATCTAAAATTGCGCTAACTTGACGACTAACGTCGGCACAATTGTCAACCGTAATCCCTGCATCGTGATCGATATAAACACGTAATGTAGAGTGGCGACCAGCTTGCACAAACTCAAGACCATGTAACTCAAAGCCTAACATTTCAACGGCCGGTGAGAGCATGGCTACTAAATCTTGCTCAAGTTTTGTCACGAAAATCCTCCATACAAACAAAAAAAGGGCATATAGCCCTGAAATACTGAGTTTAATAATGATTTAAAATCACCGCCAAGCAGATACAACAACGCCCCGAACCAAGCGGGGCGTCACACCTAAAGCATAAAACTGTGTGGCCTAGGGCCAAGCTTGGTTGCGAGTCAATTACCTGACCAAATTAAACTAGATAGCCTAAACGCAAAACGCGCATTACCAGAATGCGCGACTTCATACAGTAAAAATTACTGTGCATACTAAGTACACTTACAATGCCTTAGCATGTATTTGGTTGCGGGAGCCGGATTTGAACCGACGACCTTCGGGTTATGAGCCCGACGAGCTACCAGGCTGCTCCATCCCGCGCCAATAGATATTAAAAGTAACTTAATATCATCTAATCGAGTGCAAAACACCTCAATTCAATGGCGGCCATTATAAGCATGTAGCGCTCAATTAGCAACCTTCCAGCATGAATTAGTTAGACTATTTTTTGCCTAAAAAATTTATGACAACCTTGTCATAAATTTTCCAAAACTGGAAATTCTTGTCTATATTTAATCAAATAATAAGAACAACCTATAGCCTCGGCTATTAAGCGATGTACTATGAGTCTATCTTCATTTCAAAAAAGACTGTTACTACAAGACATTGAATTGCTAAAACCTGATTTTCATCAGTATACAAGCGCCTATCATCGCAATCTTAGTTCATATAAGTTAACTATGGTGGTGCCAGATCATGAAAGCATAACTAAGCGCAGTTATATCTTGTATTGTGCTTTGAATAAGATAATCAGTCATCTTGATGACTTACATCAAGTCACACCATTTATCCATTACTTAGCAAATAACCTAAGCTTTTTAAAAGTATCCTTTAACGATATCGATTCGCTTTGCAGAGCCTTTATCGAAACCCGCAAATCATACATTCACCCAATTGACTCTCAATTGCATCGCGCTTGGCTGCAAGCTACGAGAGTGTTTGCAAATATTGTCAAAAGTTACTTGTTTTCTTATTCAAATGTGGTGTCTTTTAGCGCGTATTGTCCCGCACGATTAAGTTCATAGCTTCGTTAACTCGCTGTTGAGTCTGTCGATTTGTTTTTGCTCAATAGCGATAAGAGTATTAAAGCGACTAGTTAGAGCTGTCATTTTGTCTGCTAATGCATTGTCGCTATTTGCATCAGCTAAATTGCGAGGGCGGCTACTTAGTTGTTGCTCAAGCTCTGACATTTGCATGTTAAGCTCAGCTTGATAAGTATCTATTTTATTCTCGTGCTCTGAAATTTTACGCATAATCTGTTTTGAGCGAATAAAACTAGCGACCTCATTATTGGCAACCTTGTTAGCATATGATGTTAAGGTGTACTTTTCAGCCATGAGCCTATCAATACTACGCTGCTCGCCGTTAATAAGTAGGCCGTAACGCTCAGATGCGGCGCTCATCTGTTTGGCAATGGCTGCCTGTTTCTTAGCACCCACCAAGTTACGCAGCTGAGAATCAGATTGCTCAGATAAGGCCGCAATTTCCCTGTTCATTTTGAGCTTAAATGTATCAATTTTATTGTTATGTTCTGCAATTTTCGCATCAATTTGCTTTAAGCGGATATAACGCTCGACTTCCGCGGAATCTTTATCTGTTGATGTTTGTGCATCATTATTTGAAGTATACGAAAGGTGTGGGCTTTGCTCTTTAATAGTAATCAACTTTGCATCTTTGCCACAAGGTTGTTGGCTAAACTCAGCAACACCATTTTTCTCACAGTGATAAACAGTGCTGTGCGCCAAAGGGCAAACTAGTAGGCTTATAAATAGTAAATGTAAGTTAATTTTCATGTCGTACCATCCCTAGTTTTTTACTCATTAATTATGCCATTAATATACCTTTTTTATAGACTATATTAATCGATCTATCTTAGTGTTTGTTTCGTAACACCTTAGATTACTTGCTGCAAAGGTAATTAAAAGTGCAATACACCACCTTAAGATTTATTTTTGGCGACCAACTTAATGCAAGCCACAGTTGGTTTAAAGATAAATCACAACCAGACACACTGTATGTCATCGCCGAATTAAAACAAGAAACCGACTATGTAAAACATCACCTACAAAAAGTGGCCGCTTTCTTTGCTGCAATGGAAAACTTTGCTAATGCACTTACAAAAGCAAATTTAAACTGCCTACATCTAACACTTGATGACACAAAAAATGATGCTACATTACCTGATCTACTCACCCGTTTAGCAAAGCACTATCGATGCCAAAATATTGAGTATCAATATCCAGACGAATACCGCCTCAAAAAGCAACTTGTAGAATTTTCAAAGCAGAGCGAATTTAATGTTAATGCCGTTGACTCGGAGCATTTTCTACTACCTTTCGATGATATTGACCAGTATTTTAAGCAAGATAAGCCAGTTAAAATGGAGTTTTTTTATCGTGCTATGCGTAAGCGATTTAATATATTAATGGACGATAATAACCAACCTCGTGGTGGGAAATGGAATTTTGATCAGCAAAACAGAAATAAGTTAAAACCGAGCGATCTTAAAGAAATCCCAGAACCTTTGTGTTTTGGTCATGATATTAGCCAAACCCTCAAACGGATAGAAAAGCACAAAGTAAACACCTTTGGCGAGTGTAGCAATACTCTCATTTGGCCAACCACTCGCTCTGAAGCAAAACAATTACTCGATTTTTTCTGTGAACATTTGCTTGTTAATTTTGGTCAATTTCAAGATGCCATGACATGCCAGTCAAAGTATCAATGGTCTTTGTATCACAGCCGTTTATCGTTTGCCCTCAATACTAAAATGTTGCACCCAATGCAGGTCATCGAACAAGTGTTAACGAGCTTTGAAAAGCAACATATTGATATTGCGCAAGTAGAAGGCTTTATTCGGCAAATTCTCGGCTGGCGTGAATATGTACGTGGGATTTATTGGCAAAATATGCCTGATTACGCAAGCAAAAACGCCTTAAATGCCAAGCGTGCCCTACCCGATTACTTTTGGCACGGCAAAACGAACATGAATTGTATGCACCATGCTATTTCACAAAGCCTGCAAACGGCTTATGCACACCACATACAACGTTTAATGATAACCGGTAACTTTTGCTTATTAACCGCTATTGAGCCAAGCGAAGTAGATGAATGGTATCTAGGCATTTATATCGATGCCATAGAATGGGTTGAAATGCCAAACACTCGTGGCATGAGTCAATTTGCTGATGGTGGCTTAATTGCCACTAAGCCTTACGCTGCCAGTGGTAATTACATCAATAAAATGAGTGATTATTGCAAACACTGTCACTACAACATTAAAGAAAAAGCGACTGATGATGCATGTCCGTTTAACAGTTTATATTGGCATTTTATGTTAGAGCATAAACAGCAACTATCACAAAACCCACGGATTGGTATGATTTATAATAACTGGTATAAGCAAGATGAATCAGTTCAGCAAGCCATACTTGATCGTGCCAACTGGTGTTTGGATAATTTAGATAAACTGTAACAACAAAAAAGCCGCCTCAAGTGAGGCGGCAAAACTAACTAGGGGAAACAATGCTGTTGGGAATTACTTGTTTTCGAGTAATTTACCATTACCGATTTCAATTTTGCGTGGTTTTAATGCTTCTGGAATCTCACGCTCTAAATCGATACTTAGTAAGCCATTTTCAAGGTCTGCGCCAAGTACTTTAACGTGGTCACCTAATTGGAACTTACGCTCAAAGTTACGCTCCGCAATGCCTTGATGTATGAACTTACGTTCAGCATTATCTTCTTTATCAGCTTTCGTACCGCTGACTTTTAAAGTGTTATTTTCTGACTCAATGGTCAATTCACTGTCACTAAAGCCTGCTACAGCCATAGTGATACGATATTTGTCTTTATCGAGTGCTTCGATGTTATATGGAGGAAAACTTGGCTGCTTGTCTGTACGCGCTGCCGCATCCATTAATGATGCTAAGTGATCGAAACCGATGAATGAACGATAAAGTGGTGATAAGTCTACTGTACGCATAATTATATCCTCATATTTAAGCGATATTTTGTTAGTGCTCTTCTATAGAACCAGCGCTAACAAAGTTAAATTAATATTATATATTTCAATTACTTTAGTTTGTTTGGGACCCATCAGGCGTCCTCACTAAACTATCTATGGGCGGGCAAAATCTTTTCAAGATTTTTAGCAAAAAAAATTACAACTTTTTTAAATTAAATGAAATTTATACCATCGCAAACGGGTCTGAATAAGTTGATTTTAAAGGGCTAAACACGTACAAAATAACAATGAAAAAAAATCCAACTTTTTTAAAAAAATTTATCAGTGTGCTAAAAAATGTGGTGTTAATGGCTGTCGTTGTGTATGCCGTGACCGCATTTCAGCAACGTAATTTACTCTCAACTGATAAAACTCCTGCCCCCTATTTTAATTTAGCCACGCTAAATGACCCGACAGAGCGGATGACCATCGCACAATTACAAGGAAAGCAAACAGTGGTGTATTTCTTTGCGCCTTGGTGCTCAATTTGTCGCTACAGCATGCCAAATTTAGAAAAGTCCCATCAGCAAGGTAAGTTAAATGCCATAGCAATTGCCCTCGATTACCAAAACATTGCTGAAGTTACACAGTTTACCGATTCACTGGAACTGACCATGCCTGTGTTACTTGGCAGTAAAAGTACGGGTCAAGATTATAAAATAAGTGCCTATCCAACTTATTATGTCATTGATGAACAGTTGGCTATTACTGCTCACTCTATGGGTTACTCAACAGAACTTGGTCTTAGGATGCGGACACTTGATTAGCTAAATTACTATGATGAGAAAAACAGAATAGTACAATCGATTTTATGCGCTGTTTTTATTCATTTTATTCGTTAAGATAACAACTAGATAAACACATTCACATCGAGGAGAGCGATATGTTAACTGTAATTTTTGGCCGTGAAGGCTGCCCATACTGTGTTCGTGCAAAAGATGTTGCTGAAAAACTTGCAAATGAGCGTGACGATTTTAAATATCGTTATATCGACATAATCAAAGAAGGCATCAGCAAAGCAGATCTAGAGCAGTCTGCTGGCAAACCTTGCCCAACTGTACCACAGATTTTTATTGACCAAGCTCACATTGGTGGCTTCACTGAATTCGAAGCATACGCTAAAGAAAATTTAGGGTTATATCAATAAATTGTAAACGTGGTTGATTTTGGCAAACTCAAACTGATTAAATTATGACCAACATCAACCACATACAAATTAGTTGTAATTTATACAAGCAATTGCCTCGTATTTCCTATACAATGCGCGCCTCTTTAAATTCGTTGAGGCGTATTAATGTCAGAACCAGTCACGTTTGAATCTCTAAATCTTTCTCCTGCAATCCTTAAAGCAGTTGAAGAGTTGGGTTACAAGACTCCATCTGAAATCCAAGCTCAATGTATACCGTTATTGCTAGAAAGAAAGGACGTACTGGGACTAGCGCAAACGGGTACAGGTAAAACAGCAGCATTTGCACTGCCGTTACTAAATAATATTGACCCGTCTGTGAAGCAGCCACAGATCCTTGTTTTAACGCCTACGCGTGAACTTGCGATCCAAGTAGCTGAGGCATTCGAACAATATGCTAAGCATACTCGTGGTGTTGAAGTTTTAGCCCTTTATGGTGGCCAAAGCTACAGCATCCAACTAAGTGCACTTCGTCGTGGCGCGCAAATCATTGTTGCAACGCCAGGTCGCTTAATTGACCACATTAACCGTGGCACAATCAAGTTTGAGAGCTTACAAGCCCTTGTTCTTGATGAAGCAGACGAAATGTTACGCATGGGCTTCATTGATGATGTAGAAAGCATCATGGAGAAAACGCCACGTGAAAAGCAAACATGTCTTTTCTCTGCGACCATGCCTAAGCAAATTCAAAATATCAGCAGCAAGTACATGAATGAGCCTGAGCAAGTTCATATCTCTGCTCGTAACTCAACTGTATCTACTGTTGAGCAAGTATTTTGGAATGCACATGTACACAAAAACAAAGCTATCGTTCGCTTCTTAGAAGCTGAACAATACGATGGTGCAATTGTTTTCGTACGTACACGTAACGACACTGTACAGTTAGCTGAATTACTTGAGCGCGAAGGTTTCTCTGCCGCACCACTTAATGGTGATATGAACCAACAAGCACGTGAGCGAACAGTAGACCGTTTGAAAAACGGCCTAGTTGATATCGTTATTGCAACAGACGTTGCTGCACGTGGTCTTGATGTAGACCGTTTAAGCTTAGTAATCAACTACGATATTCCACAAGACTCAGAAGCCTACGTTCACCGTATTGGTCGTACTGGTCGTGCGGGTCGTACAGGTAAAGCGATTCTTTTCGTAAAACATAACGAGCGTTATTTACTTAAAAATATCATTCGTCATACGAAGTCAGAGATCGCACAAGTTGATTTACCAACAGCAAAAGTAGTTGAAGAAAAACGTATTAAAGCTCTTCAAGACAAATTAACTATTGCTCTTGAAAACAAAGATATCACTTTCTTTAACCAAGTAGCTGCTGACATGGCAGAAAAGCTTGAGCTAAGTGCTGAAGATTTAGCCGGTGCATTACTTTGTTTAGCGCAGCAACAATCACCAATCAAGGTTGAAGAAGTTAAAGTTCAACCGCGTGGCGAACGTAACGAGCGTCGTCGTAACGAACGAGGTGATCGTGCTGAGCGTGGCGACCGTCAAGGACGTGAGCGTAAACCTCGCGAGCCACGTGAGCGCAATAGCCGCAGCATGGGCCCTATGGATACTTACCGTATCGAAGTTGGTCGTGAGCACGGTGTACAAGTTAAAAATATCGTTGGTGCGATTGCTAACGAAGCTGATATCTCAAGCAAATTCATTGGTGATATCCGCTTACACGACAGTCACAGTACGGTACAGTTACCACAGAACATGCCAAAAGATGTGCTTGATCACTTCCAAAAGGTGTTCATCTGTAAACGTCCGATGAATATGACGCTAACGCAAGACCAAGGTCCTGCGGCTCCTCGCTCTGAACGCCCAAGCGGTGATCGTGGTGACAAAAAGCGTAGCTTCAAAGACAAAGATCGTGGTGAAAAACGTGGCGGCCCACGTAAAGAGCGTCGCCCAGTGAGCTTCACTGCGAACTAGTCAAAGCTGTAAGCTGTAAGCTGTAAGCTGTAAGCTGTAAGCTGTAAGCTGTAAGCAATAAAAAACCTTGTCATGAGAGTGACAAGGTTTTTTTGTGTCTGAAGTTAGGCTATCAGCCTAAAGTTTTTAAAGCCTCAGCTGGATGGCTGAGGCTTTGTTACTTAAATCGTTATGAGCCAATGGCTGGGTATGCGTAGCTTGATTGTAGGCCAAGTGGGATGCCTAAGCCCCAGTACGCGAGTAAGAAGATACTCCAACCGATTAAGAAGGCGATTGAATACGGCAACATCATGGCGATTAACGTACCAATACCTGTGCCTTTAACATACTTCTGGCAGTACACCACAACCAGTGGGAAGTATGGCATCAGTGGGGTAATGATATTAGAGCTTGAGTCACCTACACGGTACGCAGCTTGAGTCAAATCAGGTGAAATACCTAGTTGCATCAGCATTGGTACAAAGATTGGCCCTAACAGCGCCCATTTTGCTGAACTTGAACCTACAAATAGATTCACAAACGCCGTTAAGAAGATAATACCTACCACAGTCACCGAACTTGGTAATGCCATCGCTTTAAGTAGCTGTGCACCTTCAATAGCAAGTAATGCACCTAGATTTGATTTACTAAATGCGGCAATAAATAACGCGCAGAAGAACGCCATAACAATGTAGTAAGCCATACCGCTCATGGCTTTACTCATGGCATCGATCATATCTTTAGAACTTTTGAATGTACCAACTACAAAACCGTAAACTGCACCTGGGATCCAAAACAGTAAGAATATAAGTGGAACAATTGATTGCATTAACGGTGAGCGGAAATTAGTTAAAGAACCATCACTACTTCGCATTGCTGAGTCAGCTGGAGCAGAGACAAACCAAAGTAATACAAGGCCAACAATCATCACTGTGCTTGCGATATAGAATGCACGTTTTTCATCACTGCGCGCTTCATCAAAAGCAGGTAAATCTTCGGTATCACCATCAAGTGGCGTGTTTTGTAAGCGCGGCTCGATAATTTTATCTGTGATATACCAGCCTAATAAGATAATAAATAAGCTTGAAGCAGAGGTGAAAAACCAGTTATTAAGCGGATTAATCGCCATATCAGGATTAATAATTTGTGCTGCACTTTGGGTAAAGCTTTGCAGTAACGGATCAATCCCTGACGGAATAAAGTTTGCGCTAAAGCCACCACTTACCCCAGCAAACGCCGCAGCAATACCAGCAAGCGGATGACGACCCATAGCATAAAAAATGACCCCAGCCAGAGGGATGACTAATACATAACCGGCATCAGTTGCCGTATGGCTGACAATCGCCACTAAGATAATAGAGGGTGTTAAAAGCTGCTTAGGTGTTACTTTTAGCATTAATTTAAGGCCAGTGTTGATAAAGCCAGAGTGCTCAGCAACACCAACACCTAACATGGCAACAAGCACCACGCCAAGTGGCGCAAAACTGGTAAAAGTTTTCACCATCGAAGACAAGAAAGTAGCAAGGGAATCCCCTGCTAATAGATTATTTACAACTATGGCTTCGCCTGTTCGCGGGTCGATTGCATCAAATGTGGTGCCCGAGAAGAGCCAAGATAAGAACCAAATAAGCAGCATTGCGACTAAGAAGATAATAGCAGGATCAGGGAGCTTGTTGCCCACCCTTTCAATCGTATTCAGAAAACGTGCGATTGCACCACTTGGTGCCTGCACATCATTATTGTTATTCATTTTCAAATTCCCTGGAAAAATATCTCGTTAACCTTAACGTATCTAAGTTCTAAGGTAAATTTTAAGTTAATAGAATTCCCTAATAAAGGTAACCACTTGATGTAAAAAAAGCGACACAGGTCGCTTTACAGTACTCATTTTAATACTCAACTAAACCGCTAGTGCTTTAACCTCATCCCAAAGGCGCACAACGAGCTCTTTATCTTCTTCGTTTAGCTCACCATTGCGATAAGCTTTAACCAGACTTGATTCAACTTGATTATTAAGCTCATCAATCGATAAATTTAATTCTTCTACTTGTGCGTAGCCTACCGCTAAGTCAAAGTGACCACGCAAATAGCCACCAGCAAATAGCTCGTCGTCAGTTGCTTTATCGACTAAATCATCAAAATATTGCTGCGCTGCATCAATATAACTTACTAAAATCATTGTTACTTCTCCTCTGGGTGCAGCCCATCTTGATGACCCACTGCATACATAATATGGTCATTAAAACCTGTGGTTACGCGAATATAACCACTTAATTCATCGTCTAACTCACTATCACCTGTATCGGCAATCAGTGGTCGGCCATTTAAGGCCTGTAATTTAGTTTTCGTTGCCACTACAATAATGTTGTCGCGACCAATCGCACGGATAAGTGCAGGACTCAATTGTTGATTTCCTCGGCCGAATATATGCCCTTGTCCACCAATTAAGGTGATCACCAACTTAGTATCTTTACCTTGTGTGAGCTCAAGTAATTGCTGTGCAGTTAAATCCTGCGCAACTAGCTCTTGGTCTGCTACTAAATCAACACCTAATAAGGTATTTTCAAGACCCATCTCTTCCATTATTGCAGCTACGGTTGAACCACTGCCCATTACATATAAGCAGTCTTCGTCCATTTCACTGACAACATAGGCAGCAATGTCAGCAAGCACTAATTCATTAGTTTCTTTACCGCCATTTTTAACTGCTTGCACATATCGCACTTCACTCGGAACTTGCATTTCACCATAGCGCTTAGCTTTTACTGTACCTTCACGAAATGCATCTTCATCGATATCCATAACATCGGCATCGCCAAGGCTGACGAGTTCACCTTTGACTAGCATCTCGACAACGCGACCTGCTGCTTTAGGGGTAATAGCGTAAACGCCAGAATGTATTTTACAGCCTGCAGGAATACCTAACACAGGGGTGCTATCACCAACCGCATGACAAATATTACGTGCAGTACCATCACCACCAGCAAATAAAATAAGGTCGACACCTTGCTCAACTAATAACTTAGCAGCCTGCTCAGTGTCATCGGGGGTGGTGATTTCATTTGTTTGGTAAATCACTTGAGTTTTAAAACCAAGCTGGCGCGCCGTCTGCTCGCCCATTTCACCGTCTACTGTGTAAATGGTTAAGTCGCCTTGATGTGCAAGCAGAACTTCAAGAGCTGCTCGGGTGCGTAAGTTTGCTTTTGGCTCTGCGCCAAGTTGCATCGCCCTTGCAGCGGTATCTGCGCCATCACTTCCCTTCAGTGCCACACTGCCACCTAAGCCGGCAACCGGATTTACAATCAAACCTAATTTAAACTGCATCAGATAAAGCTCCTGGGTTGCTTTGAAAATCGCGCTGCCATGAAAACTGTGTAGCCGTTAATGGCCATGGGGTATTATAAAAATCGCTCAATGCTTTGAGGAGTGCTGTAGTGCGCTGATTAAAACCTGTTGCTAAAAAACTCAACACTTGCTGGTGAACCCGAGCCTGAAAATCAAATCGACAGGTTTGTTCACCATTTAAATTATCAACCGATACATTAAAATCGAAACCAGCTGCTGTACTTAGCGCCCATTCAATAGCTTGAGGCTTTACTTCAACCGCTTCAAATTCAGCTTGTTGGTGTTTATCACGACCATCAGGACAATACCAATAGCCATAATCTTCTTTTAATCTACGTGCCTCTCCAGCAACTAACCAGTGAGCAATCTCATGTAAGGCACTGGCATAAAAACCGTGGGCAAACACAATTTGATGATAAGACGTTTGCTCATCAGCAGGCAGGTATATAGGTTCATCATCACCCTTTATCAAACGCGTATTATGGCTTTGATAAAAGGTGTTTTCAAAAATAGCGATTAAGTCAGCAATCTGATGCATACGGCTTGAATTTATCTCGTTAAAAGCGTCACTAAAAACGAGGCGAATTGTACGGACTTTTCCCTCTAAAGTAAAAGCAAGCGCTTCCAATCACAGGTATTTCGCAATATCTACATCATCGATTTGATCTGGATTTAAATAGCGTTTTGCATACTCAAGATAGATACCTGACGTTAAGAACAATTTGAACACATCTTGATCTACATGTTGATCGGCAACCATCTTCGCTAAAATATCAATCGCAACACTCAATGGTTTGGCTTTTTTATAAGGTCTATCGGCTGCGGTCAATGCTTCAAATATATCGGCCAGCACTAACACACGCTCAGGTATCGATAAATCATCTGCAGACAATTTACGGGGATAACCCGTGCCTTTTAATGTTTCGTGATGGGTCGAGGCATAACGCGGCACACGGGCTAATTCATCAGGAAATGGGACGTTATCTAGCATCCGAATAGTACTGATAATATGCTCATTAATTTTAAATCGATCTTCGTTTGTTAAAGTACCGCGCTGAATTTGTAAGTTATACAGTTCGCCAAGATTATACTTGTATTCTGGAATGGTTACTTTTATCCCTAAACGCTCGTCATACTGTATAGGTTTATCGTGGGCAATCAAATGCTCAGGCTTATCTGAAAGTAGCTTTTCAGTGACAGGCAATTGCTCATCATTGCTTTGAACCCTTAACTCTTCAACTGGCGAAAGGCCTATTTTATCATCAAAATTTCGCTGCCAAGTGATGTTGCTAAGCGCCTCTAAACGTCCAAGGCTTGCTTCATCCATAAACTCACCGCCAACATTACAGGCTGCTATAAACGAAAAATCACTACGTAACTCTGCTTGGCGTTTAATAAGTTCAGCCTCAAGCTCTGGTTGCTTTTCAGGTGACACTAGCACGTCTTTTAGATAAGCAATTTCTGCATCCCGCCAAAGTACCTCAAAACGCGTTCTCAATTCGTGGATACGGTTATAAATAGTTTCTAACTTTGTGCCCTTGTCTACGATATGCTCTGGAGTAGTGATTTTGCCGCAGTCATGTAACCAAGCTGCGAGGCTAAATTCCCTTAGTTCGTCTTTATTTTTAAACGCAAACTGTTTAAACGCATCCTCATTTGAGTTTGAAGCTGCTTTGGCCAGCATGATCCCAAGTTCAGGTACCCGTTCACAATGTCCTGCTGTATAAGGAGACTTATCATCGATAGCCTGAGCTATAAGCTCAATAAATGACTCCATTAAGGCTTTTTGCTTTTGCTCATGCTGCTGAATTGATTGGCTCATTTGCACCATGGAGTTGGCTAAATTATTGATTTCTTTAATACTGCTTTTAAGCGTTGAAACCTGATCAAACTGACGGTGTTTAATTTTTAAATTTTCACCCTCTAAGGTCTTAATTGGCGAAACAATTGGTGAGGCAAAAAACCATGATACAGGCAGTACCATAATCAAACAGGCCGCGGTGATAAAAATAGACAGCTTAATTTTTTCACGGGTAGAGCTCAATACGCCCTCTTTGGGCACCACTATCGCTAAGTAATCGCTATTGCTTCCCCCTTCTGAAACAGGGGTAATATACACGTACTTCTCAACGCCATTTAGAGTCATTAAACGTAAATGGGCGAAGTTTGCCCGATCTGTAATTAGAGTAAGAAATTCAGGGTATGGCACTGTGCCAATCACTTGTGATTGCTGACTAGGATCGCTCCCTAACCATTTACGCTCTAGTGCTGCAATATACGAATTTGGGAGCTGCTCTATCGCCATATTAATTAAATCTTTTAGCTCTGCATCATCAGGATGAAACAATAAATGCAGAGTATCTGGTAGGAGATCATGACTATAACTATCAAGCTGATTATATTGAATCCCTTCAATAAAAAACTGATTTTGAGTGTATTTGAACACTGCTTCGTTATCTAACCCTGCATACACACGTCCTTGGCTTACCGCATCGAGCACCGCTTTGGTACTTGGCAGCTCAACAATGTCGATATCAGGAAAGTGCTCTTTAATCACTTTAATTACCGACCAGCCTTCACCAATTGCTAACTGTTTACCCGCTAACTGCTTCATGCTAACGACCGGTGTTGAACCTTTTGCAGTAATGATACTGAACGGCAAAGTTGCCATTGTTTGGCTCATAAGACCGAGCGACTCATTTGCTGGGGTTTTAAAAATAGGCTGTACAATATCTATTTCATCTTTTGCAAATTGAGTTAAAAACTCAGTCCATGTAAAACCGTTAATAAAAGTTACCTTAATTCCGAGCAACTCAGCCAAGGCATTAATATAATCAATACTATAGCCTTTCGGGTTACCGCCGACACTAAAGTCCATTGGTGGCCAATTAGTTTCGTTAGAAACGCTCAAATAAGGGTACTTCGCCAATACACTTTGCTGCTGTTCTGTTAAGGGAAGTTTTTCAAGCCTTGGCAAAAGTAAGCTATTTTTTTGTTGGTTAGAGGCAACAATTTCACCTTCTTTATTGTAAATGTACAGCTCACTTAAATACTGGCTGCTCATTTTACTTTGCTGTTGACTCAAATATTCAGAAATACTCGACAAGCTAACGTCTAACGCCAACACACTATTTTCATTTGCTGACTTTATTGAGTAGGTTTGCCCAGGTGCTTGCAGGTGAGTAAAGAAATATGGCTTTGTTTTTTTCACGCGTGTTGAGTTTGCTTGCTTAAACCACAAGCGCTCTCGCGGATCATAGCTGGTGCCTTTGGTTTGCGAGATACGTAAATTAAATTGCTGGTCAAAATAATGAGTATGCTGAACACGCTCTGCCCCTTCACCGCTAATGTGGATCACCACCCAACGGTCTGCTTCAATGGCCTGCAACTGCTGACGCACTATTTCACTGCTTTCTAAATTAATTAATTCATAAAAGTCACCATTTTCATAGCCTACATACAACGCATAAAACAATGGATTGAGCTGCATGATTTCACTCATGACATTTCTCAGCTCACTTTTATCTTCGCTATTGGCACTGATCAAGCTACTATTTTGAACCATTACACTTAGCGTGTTTTCTGACTTTTCATTCACCCTTGCAAGGTAATCAACCACTGAGCCTGTGGCTAAATTAAAGTTTTTGACACTGGCCTCTATAGCCATTTTTTCGCTGAAATAATATTGCAGACTAATTGCAATGAGAGCTGTTAGTGAAGTTGCTAAAACGAACACGGCAACAACGGTAAGGCGAATCGAAAAACGAATTCTCGATTTAAGTTTTTGAAAAGCAGATACCAGCACTTATGCATCTCCTTGCAATGCTTTGTTCGTTAGTAATATTAGCTTGTATATCTTTTATACACCAATAATTTTGTATTACAAACAAAACTCTGCAATTTTATCCTAAAGCATAAGCAAATAATTACCTTAGATATTTTGTTAAATTGACAGAATCAATTTGCGACTCATGTAAAAACTGTTTTGCATATTTTAGGTAAATGCCGGAAGTTAAAAAGAGCTCAAATACGTCACGGTCAATATGATCGTCATCAACCATTTTCGCTAAAATATCAATAGCAACACTCAAAGGTTTGGCTTTTTTATATGGGCGGTCTGCCGCGGTTAATGCTTCGAAGATATCAGCAAGTACTAACACACGTTCAGGTATTGATAATTGTTCCGCGGTTAATTTTCGTGGGTAGCCAGTCCCTTTTAAGGTTTCGTGGTGGGTTGATGCATAACGCGGAACTTTAGCTAATTCTTTCGGGAATGGCACACTACCAAGCATACGAATTGTACTGATCACATGCTCATTGATCTTAAACCGGTCTTCCGCTGTAAGCGTGCCCCGCGCCACCGACAAGTTATACACTTCGCCAAGGTTATATTTATACTCCGGAATCGCCATATTAATGCCCAAACTTTCTGGGTACTCAACGGCTTTTTCGTGTGGAATTAAATCACTTAGCTTATCGCTCAGGAGTGACTCTTCGACAGGTAAATGCTGATTCTTCAAATCAGCCATACGCATTTCTTCAAGGGGCGATAAACCTAAACTTGCGTCAAAATGGCGCTGCCACTTAATGCTAGCAACCTCATGTAAACGAGACAGCTGCGCTTCATCCATAAACTCACCACCAACATTACAGGCAGCAATAAAGCTAAAGTCTGCATGTAACTTTTTGGTTCGTTGGTCAAGCGTTTGCTTAAGCACAGATTGCTGCTCAGGATGGGCTAATAACTGCTCATAATAAGTAATTTTTGCATCACGTAGCAGCACCTCAAATCGAGTACGTACTTCATGAATACGGTTATAAATGGTTTCAAGCTTAGTGCCTTTATCAACGATATGCTCAGGCGTAGTAATTTTACCACAGTCGTGCAACCACGCAGCTAAGCGAAACTCTCGTCGTTCATCAGACGTTTTAAAGCTGAACTCAGAAAACGCCTCATTTTTTGAGTCTGACGCAGCATCAGCAAGCCAAATACCCAGCTCAGGGACCCGCTCACAGTGCCCTGCCGTATATGGTGATTTGTCATCAATCGCTTGGGCGATAAGCTCTACAAATGACTCCATCAGGGCTTTTTGTGAGTTTTCATGTTGCTCAATAGAGCGACTCATATCCACCATCGAACTTGCCAAATAATGGATTTCTAAAATGTGGCTAGAGAGTGTTGAAACTTCATTATAATCTCGCTGCTGAATTTTTTTATTTTCACCTACTAATTTGAGAATCGGGTTGACGATTGAAGAGGCAAAAAACCAAGAGACTGGCAGCAGCAAAATTAAAAATAAACCAGTCACTAAAATTGAAATACGAATTTTATCTCTTATAACCGCCAGCACGTCATCTTTAGATACCAGCACCGTGAAATAATCAACTTCATCTGATTGCATATCGCTACTAAGCGGCAGCGGCAGTACAAACATGTATTTTTCTATGCCCTTTTCATGCACATTTAACATTTTGCCGAATTGATGTTCTTTGTTAGCAAGCCCTGATTTTTGTTCATCCAATTTAACTAACTTAGATAGGTCAGCAAAACTATGCTGATGACTTTGATTTTTACTGCTTGCAATAATTTCACCATTCCCCCGATAAACATACATTTCGCTTTCAACAAGGTGCTTCATTTTAGATTGTTGGTCGGTTAAAAAGTGATTCAAACTTGCACTGGCTATATCAATCGCTAATACATCGCCTGTTTGCGCTGACTTTATTGCATAGGTGTAACCTGGTACCTCAAGTACTTTAAACACATACTGCTCGGTTTTCGTTACAGAGTCACTCGTTGCATCCAGAAACCAAACTCTATTCCGTGGGTCGTAATCCGTAGTTTGGGTGTCTCTTTTACGAATGACCAACGACTCATCTAAATACGTGGTTACATGCTTACGCTCCTCCCCCTGCCCAGAAATTTGATACACTAACCAATGATCGTCTTCATCGAGCTGGATTGATGGGGGAAGCTTTGCATACCCTTTTAAATTAATAACCTGTAATAAGTCACCATTAGCATGACCAAGAATTAGCGAATAAAAGTCAGGATGACGCGTTAAAATTTCGATCAGCACTTGCTGTAAAATTTCTTTGTTATTTTGGCTCTCTGATAATAGCCTAGTGTCGTGGATCATCACGCTTAAGGTATTATCAGCACGCTGATTGATTCTTGTTATGTGATCGGCTATTTGCTGACTAGTTTGTTTGAACTGTTCTGATTTAGATTGCAGTAATAACTTTTCACTAAAGTAATAATGCAAACTTATCGCCACGATACCGGTGAGTAAGCTAGCAAGGGCAAAAACCAGCAATACACTTGCCCTAATTGAAATTTTATAGCCTTCCGCCTGGCGTGTTAGCATTCGCGACTCCTTGCTTGCTAATAATTCAGATTAAATTAATAGAAAAGAATGTATAAAGATTATACTTAAACGAGCATAAGGTACATATTTTGACTTATATTTAGGCTATTAAAATTTAATAACTAATTGATTCCGTCCTGCATCTTTAGCCTGATAAAGTGCAGCATCAGCTCTGGAGATAACTGACTTTTGCTCCTCTTCTTTCATTACGGTTAAGCCAAAACTTGCACGTATTGCTAAAGATAACTCACCAACCTCGCACATTTCACTATTCATCCTTGCGATCATAGTATTAATAATAACAGTTGCATCTGACACTGAGCATAGTGGTAGCACAATAACAAATTCTTCACCGCCAAATCGATATACATCATCAGAGGAACGTAATGAGTCAGTTAAAAAAGCAGAAAAACGCTGCAATACAACATCACCTACCTCGTGACCATGGGTATCGTTAACACGTTTGAAGTAATCAATATCAGCTAAAATAACACATACTTGCTTGGACTCACCTTGCTGCTGTTTAACCATCCGCTGATATTCTTCATAGGCATTATCAAAAGCACGACGGTTAGGTAACTGAGTAAGGGCATCTTTAAGGGCTTGGCTTTTCATCTCATGGGCAAGCTGAGCAAGCTGGGTGTTCCTTACAAAAAGTTCTCTACGGATAATATGTTCATGAGCAGCCATGATCATACCTGCTAAGTTTGCTGCCACATGCGCTAAAACCACCATGTAAAAAGAGTGGTTAGATATTTCTTTACTGAAATAGATAACAGAGATAGCAAGAGCACTATATGAAATACTTAAAAATACCGATAACTTAATTGAAACCAAGGTCGAGAAATAAAATGTGATCAAGATGATCACATCAAAAAACATATGCAAAATATAGAAACGCTCATAAGTGATAGCCATAAATTGCATGTTCAAAAATAAAAACAGCATAAACACAGATATCACCAAACGAAATGACTGGATGCTTTTAATATAATTCAGAGCAAAAGCACTAAGAATACAAACTGAGACCATAATAGCTCGGCCGATTAAAGCGGTTTCTGGCCAAAATGAAGCCTGTATAATCATCTTATCGAAGAAGGTTACAAGCGCAGTGACTAATGCAATTGTACAGCACAAAAATTGCGCTATTTTTTTATCTTGACCGAATTTACTTTGTAAAAAGACATGCTCTACCTCAAGCGACTTAAATTGACAGGCATAGCGCTCAATTGTCATATCTTGATTTAATAATTTTGCTGCAAAAGCGCCCATAAATAAATGCCTACTACGAAAGGAAATGTGGGATGTTCGATTAAAGAGCAACTACTCTAGTATAGTGTGTGTGCTCATTAATTGAACTAGTATTTTTGTATAAAAATATGCCAAAAAATCCCACGCAAAAGTATAATAGGCAATAAAATTAATAGTTAGAAATTCTCAATATCGGCTAGTTAATTTCCTCACCTGCTTCATCACAGTCAACGATATCTGTTTCCTTAAGAGCTTCGCTAATCCAGATTTTGATAACCGGGCAAGCAAGTAGATGCTGGCAATAAGTTTGTGCAGCACACGATAGCTCAACTTGATACGTTTTAAAACGAAGTACTACAGGTGCGAACATCGCATCAACAATAGAGAAATCGCCAAATAACCACATATTAGGATAACTTTGTTGCTGAGAAGAAAATATCTCATCGATACGAGCGATATCTTTTTTAGCTTGTTCTGATAATTCAACATGCCTTTTAGCACGAATATTCATTGGCATTTCATTACGAAGTGCAGCAAAACCAGAGTGCATCTCGGCAGCTAGACTGCGCGCTTTTGCTCTTTGGGCTATTTCACTAGGCCAAGCGGCACCATTTAGATAAGCATCATTGATGTATTCACAAATAGCGAGTGAGTCCCACACGGTTAACTCAGCATCAATAAGTGCCGGTACTTTTTGCACGGGAAACTTATTTTTTAATGCTTCATAAAATTCAGGCGTATCTAAAACCAATTGTTGCTCTTTAAAAGAAACATTGAATTTACTTAGTAAATACCACGCTCGCAATGACCAAGTTGAGTAGTTTTTATTGCCAATAAATAATTGCATTGTACTTCCTTTAACGTTTAGATTAGGCTCACTATAAAACAGCAATTGGGCAATTACTCGCCAATTGTTTTTATAGTACCTATAAGAAAAGCTGATACATTATGGATATTGATGCCCTTAGAACATTTTGCGCCTTCGTCGATACAGGTAGTTTCACCCGTGCTGCAGCGCAAATTTCTAGAACCCAATCTGCGGTAAGTATGCAAATGAAAAAGCTTGAACAGGACCTCGCAAGTTCACTATTTGAAAAGCAAGGTCGTCAGCTGGTGCTAACCCATCAAGGCCACCAGCTAGCAAGTTATGCGAAGCAACTGATAGCCCTTCATGATGAAGCCTTTAAACAATTAAAAGCAGGTACTTGCAATTTACGTGTGCGCATCGGCTGTCCTGACGACTATGTCCACTCTTTGCTACCACAGCTTGTTTGTGCCCTACACCAACAGTTTGATGCCTTAGATATACAGATAAGCTGCGCCCCAAGTTCTGAGCTTAGAGCCAAACTAGACCAAGGTATGCTCGATTTAGTTGTTGCCACTCGCTCACCAGACAGCGAAGAAGGTTACTTATTGCAATCAAGCCAAGGCGTATGGGTGAAAAGCCCCGCTTTTGAGATTGAAGATTCAACCCCACTTCCTATTGCCCTGTTTCAACGAGACTGTAAGTTTCACCAAGCCAGTATTGAAGGTCTCTTAAAAACCGAGCGTCGTTTTAATATTATTGCCTGCTGTGGATCAGCAGGTGCATTACATGGCTTAATTGAACAAGGGTTGGCAATCGGCAGCATGGCGCGAATAAGCATGCAAAAAGGTTTGGAAGAAATCAGCGATAATTCGTTACCAGTACTGCCTATGATTGATATCGTACTGTTGTACGGTAATCATGCCCACAATCCACTCAATCATGAACAGCTTAAGCAGCTTGTGGAGTTGATTAAGACGTAAAGAACATATCAAGCTACTGAAGTTTTACTAACTTACGAGTTCTATAAGGTTCTGTAAGATATAAAAACTCTTTTAAATCATGAGCACTGTTGATCAACATATGTTGCTTAGGTTGTGTTAACTGCCAACTTTCTGTTTCAGCAGTTGCCAAATCGATACGCTGGAAATTAATTGTATCTGCATGCTCCATTGTTACTGCTAATTGCTGGTTACTAACAGATATACCAATAATGTCATTGCTAGCTGCTTGCCAAACAGTTTCTATATCTCCACGGGTATTAACTCGAAACACTTCATTGCTATTTGAGAAGTAGATCTGATCTTGCTCATCTAAATCCATACCATAACAGCTTAAACGTTTCCCTGAGCCTGTGAATGGTGTCAACGTTAAGCTTGTTAAATCGAATTTTGCTGGATGAAACGTCTGTCCATCCTCTGCTCGATACGAAACTAAAATCGCGTCTTCATTGTGATACATTTCTCTCAAATAAAAAGAGTGATTTCCATGAGGTATTGTTTCATAAGTGCCACTGTTTAAATCAATTTTAAACAGTGTATCTTTACTTGCGGTGTAAACCAGCCGTGCGTCTTGGCTCCAAACAATGCCAAATAACTCATGGTTATCAGGGTTAGCAAAAATGCGCGTTTGCTTGCCACTATCGTATAAAAATAATTGTTTTAATCCAAAACGATGAGACTCAAAAACAAATTTCGTTGAGTCTGGCGAAAACACGGGTAGAAAGTCGATTGATGAGGTATCAACGAGTTTAGTCAATTTGTCAGGGTTGGCCCGTGTTTGGCTAACAATATCTACATCAACATTCACTAACTCCATCAAAATGGCTTCAGCGTCTGGTGTGTACTGTGCATCACGAATTATTTGATAATTATTAAATGAAATTAACTGAAGCTCACCATCAAGATCTAGATTTACAAGCTGATTTCGTTGGCTAATTAATAGCGCTTGATTATTCGGGTGCCAACTTAACCCTTGAATACCGTTTTCTATGATAGCAATAGTTTGTATTTTTTTACTGGCAAGGTCGAGTACATCAATACGGTATTTATTTTGCCCAGCCTCAATCCCCATCGCGACTTTACTACCATCTTTCGATAACGCATTAACGAGCAACCAATCTTGCTGTGTAGCAGCTAGTAACTGTGTCTTTTGTTTAGATTCTAAGTTAAGTGAAACGAGTCGAGTATCGTTGTTTAGTTTATCTTTTTCTATGTAATAGAGCAGCTTATCAACATGCCAATCGATGTGGTGACTGGTTAAAACGGTGTCATTAAAAACACTCACAGTCGCTTGTTCTAATGGCTGAAATTTAGATAAATCAATGCTTATAGTGTTTAGATGTTGTTTCTGCTCTGTACTTTTCACAAATGCAATCGCATTATCGGAGGTCGACCACCCCAAAGCGTAGTAGCTTGCAGCATCTTCAGTCAGCCTCACCTCTCGCTCAGTCGCAAGCTCTTTAATCCAAATCTGCTGACTTCCTTTATTACCTCGAACAAAAGCAAGGTACTTACCACTATGTGAAAGTGACAAATTAGCTTCATTTAGTTCACTCGAAGTGAGTGGCATCAACTGAGTAAAGTGAGCAGTATCTTGTTGTTTAGGCACTAGTTGCCACGCAATAGCAATAAAGCTAACTAGTAAAACAAACAGCAACAGAACATGTTGCGCTTTTAATTTTTTGCCTGGCCCCTGTGTTACTTTCTCAAGGCTATAACCGCGCTTAGGGTGTGTAATTATAAACTGTGGGTTCTTGGCATCTTCTTGGAGTGCTTTTCGTAGCAATGCTATACAACGCTGTACCGAACTGGGGTTATAGGTAGCATTAGGCCACACTTTTGCAAAGATTACTTCTTGGCTTACAACTTCACCTTTATTTAAATAAAGGGTATGTAATACATCCATGACCTTTGGCTCGACTATTTGCTTATAATCTTGCGATGAAATTAAACATCGACTCTCATCAATTGCAAACTTGCCGATTCGATAACGCGCCACTTACTTCTCCAATAAATATTTACGAATCAAAGATTAAGGTTTTCTTAAGAGAAACTCAAGGGTTACTCCATTGTCACTTTGCTCTGGCTATTGGATTGTTTTTGCTATCTCAAAATAGGTAATAAAAACAATGTATAAATATTTATCAACGCTCACTATTTTCATCAGTGCTTTTTTAATTTTTCAAATCCAACCGATGCTTTCAAAGCAACTGCTACCACAATTTGGTGGTGGTGCCTCTATCTGGTCAGCGAGTTTAGTGTTTTATCAAGTCATGTTACTTATTGGCTATTTCTATGCGCATAACATGGGTCGTTTTCATATTAAGTTGCAGGTAGTCATCCATATAGTTTTAGTCACCTTTGCCACACTCATTGTTGTGACAGAATTTGCAGCCCCAAATCTCACAAATTGGCCGCCTGCGCTTGCGGTGTTTGTTAATTTATTTATAGAAATTGGTCCAATATTTACTCTACTGAGCGCTACCAGCGTACTTTTACAAAGATGGTATGTGCAAACTGCTTCAGCACAGGTGCCTTACCATTGGTATTCCATCTCAAACTTGGGTTCTTTACTGGCGTTAATGAGCTACCCGCTCGTTTATGAATTACTATTTTCTTTAGAGCAGCAAACTACCTACTGGCTATTTGGACTTATCAGCTACTGCTTGTTATTAGCACTTCTAGTAATATTTTTACTAAAAAAAGCACCCGATTTATCAAGAGAGTCTATTCAGACTAGGCCTGTCACACTATTAAAAGGTAAAGGTCAATGGCTGTTATTAAGTGCCTTAAGCTCAGCCATGTTGGTATCTACCACGCATATGATCAGCACTAATATTCCCCCCATGCCATTACTTTGGTCGTTACCTCTTGTAATTTACTTGCTCACCTTTAGTTATACGTTTGCCAACAAAGCAAATTATCAGCGTCATGTCTGGGCATATGCGTTTATATTTTCGGCTTTTGCAGGCCTGCTGATGTTTTATTTTGGCAGCTTATTCAATGCCCTAGCCCAGCTTATAATTTACAGCATGATTCTATTAACCGCCGGTATGGTCTGTCATGGTGAGCTGAGAAACAAAGCCCCTGAAAACGAGCAATTTACCGTTTTTTATTTTTATATCGCCCTTGGCGGTGTGTTAGGTTCGCTTTTCAGTACGCTCATTGCCCCATTGCTATTTGTCCAGATTGACGAGTATTTACTTACATTAGCGGTTATTTTTAGTTTTGTGTGTTACTACCAAATAAAAGCTAAAACAAAGACAAAACAGCTCAAATTCACTCTCGCAACCAGCTCAGTTACTTGGTTAGCATGCTATTGTTTTTTAGCGGTAAACTTTAACCAATATAACGTTGCGACTAGCCGCAACTTTTATGGCTATTTAGCGGTTAAAGATATAAACACTCAATCAATAAAAGAAAGGCGCTTAATTGACGGCACCACGATTCATGGCTCAGAGCCACTAAATCCAAGCCAACAGTTTGGGCAAAGTTATTACCACCAGCATACTGGTGTCGCTAAATCACTTGCCATACTAAAGCAACACAGCGCACTAAACATTGGCGTGATTGGTTTAGGTGCAGGCGTATTAGCTCGGTTTGCAGACCAACAGGATAGTATTCACTTTTTTGAGTTAAACCCTGCTGTATACGAGATGGCAAAACGTTATTTCTCATATCTTGAAAACAGTGAAGCCAAGCTCACAGTCAGCTTAGGGGATGGTCGTATTGCGCTAAAAAATAATGCAAACGAAGTATTTGATGTCTTAATAATTGATGCGTTTTCAAGTGATGTAATTCCTGCGCATTTGCTAACCCAAGAAGCAATGTCACTTTATTGGCAGAGGCTCAATGAAAATGGCGTATTGATTGTGCATATTTCAAATAATCATATCGACTTACTGCCTGTATTACAGGCACATAGCCAACACTTCAATAAGGCTATGTTAAAGTTTAGCTATCAAGGCCATAGCCCATCAGACATAGGCTCAGACTGGGTGGTGCTAACTGATAATCAGGCTTTTTTAAATCGTGTATCTATCAGTGATTTGTCGCCCATTAAACGCTACCCACATAACGAGCTGGCAATGTGGACTGATAGCAAACATAGCCTACTCCCCTTATTAAAATTCTAACAGGCATAAAAAAAGCGCGATGATATTATCGCGCTTATTAACTGCGTTTACTTTATTTAAAGCTGCGCTTAAATCGAACCTTTGATTGGTCCATGTTCATGGCTAACATGTGGGTTTTGACCACGTTGGCGCAATAAGTGATCCATTAAGGTAATCGCCATCATCGCCTCAGCGATAGGAATGGCACGAATACCTACACATGGGTCATGACGTCCTTTAGTGATCATCTCTACCGCTTCGTTGCTAGTATTAATGCTGTTGCCCGGTATGGTGATGCTTGAAGTTGGCTTAAGGGCGATTGAGGCAATGATATCTTGCCCTGTCGAGATACCTGCAAGTACACCACCTGCGTGATTTGATGTAAAACCATCTGGGGTTAACTCATCACGGTGCTCAGAGCCTTTTTGCTCAACCACATCAAAGCCATCACCAATCTCAACGCCTTTTACCGCATTAATACTCATTAATGAGTGTGCAAGCTCTGCATCAAGGCGATCAAATACTGGCTCACCAAGACCTACAGGAACATTTTTAGCAACCACTTTAACTTTAGCGCCTACCGAATCGCCTTGTTTTTTTAGGTCACGCATGTATTCATCAAGCGCTTCTAGCTTGCTGGTGTCTGGAAAGAAAAATGCATTGTTTTCCACCTCATCCCAGTTATAGTCTTCGGCTTTGATTGGCCCTAGTTGGCTCAAACATGCTCGAATTTCAATACCATGAAACTGTTTTAAGTATTTTTTCGCAATTGCACCTGCCGCTACACGAATAGCCGTTTCACGGGCTGAGGAGCGACCACCACCTCGATAATCACGGATACCGTATTTATGCCAATAGGTATAATCGCCATGACCTGGGCGAAACACTTCAGCGATTTTGCCGTAGTCTTTTGAACGCTGATCGGTGTTTTCAATCAGTAAACCAATGCTAGTACCTGTGGTTTTACCTTCGAATACACCAGAAAGAATTTTTACTTCATCACTTTCGCGGCGCTGTGTTGTATAACGACTTTGCCCCGGCTTGCGACGGTCTAAATCAATTTGTAAATCGGCCTCGCTAATTTCAAGACCTGCTGGTGTGCCATCTACAACGCCGCCTAATGCAACGCCGTGGCTCTCACCAAAGGTGGACACTTTAAATAGTTGTCCGATGCTATTACCTGCCATTAACTTTCCTCATTCCTAATGACTACTGAGACCGAGCCCTCAGGCTCGGCTTTTAAAATATGCTGTTAATCTGCGAAATACTTCACAAGCTGCTGTTTGCTGATTACAAACACGCCAAGGCCACCTTGTTCGAATTCAACCCACTCAAATGGTGCACCCGGGTACAGCGCTTCCATATGTACCATAGAGTTACCAACTTCGACAAATAACAAACCGTTATCAGTTAGATGCTCTGCGGCTTCCGCTAAAATGGTACGAGTCACATCAAGACCATCATGTCCCGATGCTAAACCAAGCTCTGGCTCGTGATGGAATTCACGTGGTAAATCAGCCATATCTTCAGCATCAACATAAGGTGGGTTAGCTACGATCAGATCGTACTTTTGACCCGGAACACCACTAAACACGTCTGACTGAATTGGCAGTACGCGGTCATTCAGCATGTAATCGCTAATATTAATATCAGCAACTTCTAGCGCCTCGTAAGAAATATCAACCGCATCAACCTGTGCATCTTCAAATGCTTGTGCAAGGGCAATGGCAATACATGCTGAGCCAGTGCATAAATCAAGAATGCGCGTTACCGACTCTGGCTCTTCTAACCAAGGAGCAAAACGATTATTAATTAGCTCTGCAAATGGTGAGCGAGGGATTAACACACGCTCATCAACATAAAACGGCATACCTGCAAACCACGCGATGTTGGTCAGGTATGGTACTGGCGTACAATCATTAATACGCTCTGCAATTAGTTCAGCTAAACGGCTTTTCTCGGTGCTGGTTAAACGCGCATGCATTAGCTCTTTAGGTGCATCGATTGGCAAGCTTAGTGCAGGTAATAAAAGGCTAACTGCTTCATCCCATGCGTTGTCTGTGCCGTGCCCAAAGAAAATACCACTGCTGGCGAATTGACTGGTTGTCCAACGTAACCAATCATGCAACGTTGAAAGTTCTCCAATTGCCTCGTCTAAAATTGCGTCTTCTATCTGGAAATGGTTCATGTATGTTCCTTAACTTTCAAAGTCTGTTCT
The DNA here is from genome assembly GCF_011806445.1 of Pseudoalteromonas sp. HF66. Classification (NCBI taxonomy): domain Bacteria; kingdom Pseudomonadati; phylum Pseudomonadota; class Gammaproteobacteria; order Alteromonadales; family Pseudoalteromonadaceae; genus Pseudoalteromonas; species Pseudoalteromonas sp. HF66. The sequence continues at coordinate 217,489 of NZ_JAATOU010000004.1, read as the reverse complement.
GACGCGTATTGTACCGTCTTTTCAGTTGGTTTTTACTCGATTTTTAGCGTTTTTTTGTTTAGACTGCCGCCATGAAAAAAGATCCCCACGCCAACAATCACATTAGCACTGACGATATTGACTTATTTCGTCAGAGTATCAGTGGTGCCAAAGCATTTAAACAAGACACTATTCGATTCACCAATAAGCCTAAAGTGTCACAAGCGAAACAATTTTCCCAGCAAAAAAAGCAACATCAGGCAGAATTTTTCTTTTCTGATGAATATGTACCAGACATAGATACTCATGGAACCGTGAGTTATGTCAAACCTGGTCATGATAGCTATTTGGCAAAGCAACTTCGTCGTGGAGATTACCCACCTGATTTAACCCTTGATTTACATGGCTTAAATAAAGAATTAGCCAAAGATGAGCTGGCTGGTTTAATTCATGAGTGTAAAAAGCAGCATTACTATTGTGCCTGTGTCGTGCATGGCATTGGTGAACGCATACTCAAACACAAGGTGCCGCAATATTTAGTACAACACCCTGATGTGATTGCTATGCACCAAGCACCTCTTGAATTTGGCGGTAAAGGTGCTGTGCTTATTTTAATTAACCTTCCACAAAGTGATGAATTCAGACGCTAACGTCTTCTTGTCATAAGGCTTAATGTGCATATTTTTTCGATTATCTTTCCACTGATTTTTATCGTGTTAAGTGGTTATATCAGTTCTCGTAGCAGGTTTTTATCGAAAGAACATATAGCAGGGTTAAGTAAGTTCACTTTTTATATTAGCGTGCCAGCGTTTCTATTTTTAAATATGGCACAAGCCGATTTACAAAGTAGTGTTTCTGTTGCGGGCTTTTTAAGTTTTTACTTTCCAGTATTGGCTATTTACGCCCTTGGCTATGTTATTGACCGCTATTTCATTAAGAAACAATCTGCAGCATCACATCACGCAGTTTTTGCCCTTGGCAGTAGTTATTCAAATACAGTGCTGGTAGGTTTGCCAATTATTATTGCGGCACTTGGCGAGCAAATGGTCGGTATTGTGTTTATGATCATTACTTTTCATAGTGCACTTTTGTTTACCCTAACCTTTTTACTTAGTGCTAAATCGCAGCAGTCTTTTTCTTGGCGAGCATTTGCTAAAAACATGCTGCTGAACCCTGTGGTGTTAAGTATCAGTAGCGGCCTTGCTGTTAACTTACTTGGTTTTACACTTTTTGATGATTTAGCAAATGGCCTCACCCTACTTGCCAAACCTGCCATTGCCTGTGCGTTATTCGTATTAGGAGCAAACCTTGCGTTTTATAAGGTGTCAGACAACTTACAAGCATCACTCATCGCAACCATCATCAAGCTTGCCGTGTTACCGTGCGGAGTCTACTTTTTTGCCAACTACGTCTTTCATCTAGAACAATCGTTACTAAACGTGCTGGTACTTTTGAGCGCTTCTCCTTTAGGTGTAAACGCCTATCTAATCGCTAATCAAATTAAGCAACATCAAGCAACACTCGCAAGTGCTGTGGTGCTCTCAACGGTATTAAGTGTTGTAAGCTTTAGTGTTTGGTTAAGTATTTTACTTTAGTTTTATAAGCCACCTGATACATCTATAAAACTGCCCGTTGTGAATGATGCTTGCTCACTTGCCAAAAAGTAAATTGCTGAGGCGACCTCGTCAGCTTCACCACCTCGCCCTAGCGGTAACTTAGATTTTAACCTATTAACTCGGTTTGCTTCACCGCCATCGCGGTGCATATCGGTATAAATAAGGCCTGGCCTTACCGCGTTTACCCGAATAGCTTTACTGGCGACTTCTTTAGCAAGGCCGATCGTGAAGGTATCAAGCGCTCCTTTAGATGCAGCATAATCTAAATATTCATTTGGCGAGCCTGTGAGCGACGCACCTGATGAAACATTCACAATACTGCCTTTATTCATACGCTTAATTGCTTCTCGTGCACACAAAAATGCGCCTGTAACATTGCAACTTAAAATGGCGTTAATGCGCTTTGCATCCATCTCTAAAAGCGGCATTTGCGGCATCATCATTGCTGCATTGTTAACCAGTACATCTAAACGTGGTGCCCAAGTATCAAGCTTCGCAAACATTGCCTTCACTTGCTGCTCATCAGCAACATCGGCTTGTATAGTAAACGCTTTAACGCCCAGTTTTTCTATTTCTTTGGCAACTTGCAAAGCACTGTGCTGATCCGACTTATAGTTGATACATACATCATAACCATGCTTGGCAAATAACTTTGCCGTTGCTGCGCCTATACCACGGCCGCCCCCGGTAATAAAAACCACAGGATTCGAACTCATTCTGATTCCTTAAAAACTAACTTAAACTGCTCACACACCAATGGCATATCAGGATGACATTGATAATTCGTACCTGCTAGCTCTCGCTGATAATAATCCCAATGCACACGCTGCCAGTATGCAAGACTTTTGTCGCCCTCGCCTTCTAATGCAGCGTAATCTGCACTTATTTGATTATATGGGATGATGGTCACTGAGACAGTTTCAATAATGCCTAAGGGCTGTCCGTGCCAATTGGTAAAAATGGCTAAATCACCGACCTCAGGAAGAGCCTCATTATTTGCTTCGAACCAATATAATGAAGGGGTTGTTGCTTGCTTTTCGCCACTTAAAACCAGCAATGCGCAGTCATTGGCATCTTGCTCATTATCGCAAAAATGCCAACTCGGTAGTTCAATAATTGCGCGCCCTGATTGCTCGTTAAATCGAGCAATCAAATGCGCTTTACGCCGTTCGTTACTTAACTGCTGCAACAACAGAAATCTCTACGAGCAGAACATCACGCGCCATTTTTGCCTCAACACAAGCGCGAGCTGGAGCATGCCCTTGAGGTACCCATGCATCCCAAACTGCATTCATCGCTGCAAAGTCTTCCATGCTTTTTAAATAGATGGTGGCGCTTAGCATATGCTCTTTGCTACTACCCGCTTCAGTAAGTAAAGCTTCTACCTTATCGAGCATAGTTTGAGTTTGTTCGGTGATATCTTTTTCAGCATCAGCACAAACTTGTCCGCATAGGTATACTGTGCCGTTATGCTTGACGATGCGGCTCATACGCGCACCGGTTTGTAAACGTTCGATTGTCATAGTAAGAACTTGAAAAATTAACAGTGGCGCTAATTTAGCAAATCCACTGTTAGATTTCGACGTTATTTGGCGAGTGAATACTGAGGTAGTGGCTGCGCTGTTTGTGTTCATCATATTCGATAACTGCAACCGCGCCTGTATTGAAAATAGGCATATGACCTGGACTTAACTGATCAACTAAATAGCTAACAATTGGCATATGGGCAACGATTAACCAGGTGTTGCATTGTGGATGCATAGCAATCAGAGTTTCCAAGTAATCAGCAGCAATTTGTGGAACACCATCAGGGGTAATATCGCTGCAAGTTTCATTAAATTTTAACGAAATATGTTGTGTAGCATCAGCAGCCGTTTGTTGTGCACGAATGTAAGGACTCACCAACAAGGCATCGGGTTTATGATAGGTTGCTAACCACTGCCCCATACGACTGGCTTCATAGTGACCGGTCTCGGTAAGTTGTCTTGCTGCATCATCTGCTTGCATTGGCGTAGCTTCGCCATGGCGCATGATTAAGATTGTTTTCATAAAAAATCAACCGATTAAAGAATATAAAACAGTAGCCAGTTTGCTTGATTGTCCGCTATATTAGAATATCATCACTAGATACATTAAACATCCGCTTATGATATTCAGGTAGATTTTCGTAGCTCTGTCTTTTTTAGCTTTCCTGAAAATATCATCTGTTGTTAGGACATTAACGCACTCTTTCAGGAGCATCTTTTGAATATCAGCCGCAATGATAACAGAACATATCAACCCCTAACACTGGACAATGGTCTAAAAGTACTTTTAGTGCAAGACTTAGAATCAACAAAATCAGCGGCTTCTATGGCTATCAACGCAGGCCATTTTGACGATCCTCTTGATAGACAAGGCCTTGCACATTTTTTGGAACATATGCTTTTTTTAGGCACAGACCTGTACCCGGAGTCGGGTGGTTTTTCTAATTTTGTATCACAATCTGGTGGCAACACTAACGCGTGGACAGGCACAGAGCACACATGCTACTTCTTTGATATTAAAAACCAACAGTTTGCTGAAGCATTAGCACAATTTAGCCGTTTCTTCATAGCACCATTACTAAACCCTAAAGAAACAACTAAAGAGCGTAATGCCATAGATGCTGAGTTTAAGCTAAAAATAAAAGATGATGGCCGACGCATCTATCAGGCTCACAAAGAAACAGTCAATCCAGCCCACCCTTTTGCAAAGTTCTCGGTCGGTAACCAGCAAACCCTCGCTGATCGTGAAGGCTGCATAAGTGATGAGTTACGTGCTTTTTTCGATAGCCATTATCAAGCTCAGTGGATGACACTTGTGATATGTAGCAATGAAGATATTGCGACAATGACTGCTTGGGTAAAACAGTTTTTCAGCGAAATTAAAGGTCAACCAAAAAGCAAAGAGATAATAGAACAGCCACTTTACCGTAAACAAGACTTAGGTAAGGTGTTACACATTGAACCACATAAACATATGCAAAAGCTGATCATTAGCTTTGCAATGCCTAATATTGACGACTTTTATCGTCACAAAACCGTTAGTTTTATTGCTCACCTACTCGGTTACGAAGGCAAAGGATCACTGTACTCTATTTTAAAAGAGCAAGGCTGGATAAATGCCCTTTCTGCAGGTGGGGGCATTAACGGTAGTAACTTTAAAGACTTTAACATCAGCATGGCTTTAACTGATGAAGGTATTGAGTACTATGAAGATATCGTAGAGATGGTGTTTGAGTATATCTGTTTAATAAACCAAAACTGCGATAAATTGCCACGTCTTTATCAAGATAAAAAGAATCTCTTACAAATTGCCTTTGATAACCAAGAAAAAGCTCGCTTAATTGATTGGGTTAGTAATTTAAGCATAAATATGCAGCATTACGATGAAGCTAATTATGTACAAGGCGATTATTTAATGGACGGCTTTAACCGTTGCGCTCACGAAATTGCCATGCAATGGCTCACACCTGACAATATGCGCTTGGTCTTAATTCATCCAGGTGTAGAACCAGAGCACACCACAGCTTGGTACAACACCCCCTATAAAGTGGAAGATATCTCGACAAGTTGGTTAGAAGCACTCAGTGAAATTAACACGCCATTGCCACAGATGTGCTTACCAAGTGCTAATCCATACCTCACTAAAGATGTTGAACTACTGCCATTAGAGAAACCAACTAGATCGCCTGAATTGCTAGTCAAAAAAGAAGGCTTTGACTTTTGGTTTAAACAAGATGCTACTTTTCGAGTGGCTAAAGGGCATTTTTACTTAGCGATGGACTCAACCTTTGCCATTAAAGATGTTAAACATATGGCCCTCACTCGTTTGTTTGCAGACTTGTTTATGGACAGTGTTGCTGAGCAATTTTATCCGGCAGAACTGGCAGGCCTTAGTTATCACTTAACATCTCACCAAGGCGGCTTGACCTTGCATACCGCAGGTCTTTCATCGAGCCAGTTAGAGCTAGTTAACGAATTACTTGAAGCTCTATTTAATGTTGAGATATGTGCAAAACGCTTTGCTGAATATAAAAAACAACTAGTTAGACACTGGCGAAACAGCAATCAAAACAAGCCTGTTAGTGAATTATTTAGTATTTTGGGTGCGCAAGTTATGCCGTGGAACCCAGAGCCTAACGCGCTCGCACAGGCTTTAAAGGATACTAGCTTTCATCAATTCAATTGCTTTAGAAATGAGTTTTTTAAAGCTTTGCATGTTGAATGTTTTTTACATGGTAACTGGCAACGAAGTGATGCGCTTAAGTTTCAAAAGCAAATTACTGAACACTTGTCTGGTAGCACCACTATCATTGATTTAACGCGACCACTTAATAATATTACCGAAGTGGAGCAACAGCGCTTCACGTTAAATTGTAGTGATCATGCGATGGTACTTTACTATCAAGCTCAAACTGATAACACCACCGAAAAAGTGCAAATGATGGTACTTAATCACCTGATAAATCAAGACTACTTTAATGAATTAAGAACCAAGCAACAACTAGGCTATTTAGTCGGTGCTGGCTATGCACCTTTTAACACACGCGCTGGTATCGCTTTTTATGTTCAGTCACCTAAACATAGTGCTGATGAGATTCTTCAACGTCACCAACAATTTATTAATAATTATGTGTCGCAAATAAATAACATATCTGAGCAGCAGTGGCTCGACACCAAAGCAGGTCTTGTCACTCACATCGCTGAAAAAGATAAAAATTTACGCTTACGTTCGCAGCGTCTATGGCTAGCTATAGGCAATCGCGATACAGAGTTTAATATGCAACAGCAGCTTTTAGAGGCGCTTGATAAGTTAAGCCTAACCCAAATGCAGCAATATATTGCCGTAACGTTTAGTGACAACAGGCCAAGAATAGAACTTTTAAGCGAACCTAAGGACAAAAAACAGCCAAAAGCAACACTTTCTTCGCATTCTCTTTGACTCGAACGCGAGCTTAGATTAGATTAATTGTTGCGAATTACGGTAATGCATTAATGATAAAAATAATAAAAATGATTTCTGCTTTTTTAACAATAACTATGACTGGGATTTTTTCAGCATCCGCTAGTCCTATAGAGCTTGAACAGAGCACATTGCTGCTTATCCCAAGCGCTATTATGATGCTATTATTGCCGTACCTATTATTTGTCATTTTTAAATTGAAGCGCTCTCGAAAGCAACTGCGTATTTCAGAACATCGCTTAAAAAGTACCGTAGAAGGCAGTGGCGACACCCTCTGGGATTGGAATATTAAAACCGGAGAAGTGTTACGAATTAATGATAAATACACTTCAGATACTAATAATAGCAGCGGCTTCCCCCCTAACCGCGAACATATCCACCCTCACGATTTACAACACGTCGAAAAAGCTCTTAAAAAACACTTTGCCGAACATACCGCCTTTTTTGAAGCGAGTTATCGCATTAAAGACACCCTAGGTCGTTGGCATTGGGTTCTAGATCGCGGCAAGATCATAGAAAAAGACGCAAACCTAAACCCTTTGCGAATGACAGGAACTGTGCGAGATATTTCTCAGCTCAAATCAACGGAAGCACGATTAAACCTATTTGCTAAATGCGTTGAGTCATTAACTGATGCTATCGCTATTTACGATAAAAACTTCAAGCTGGTTGACTTAAATCCAAGCTTCTTAACTTTGTTTGGTGGTAGCCGCGAACAATACTTAAAGAAAGAATTTACCCTAAATGGCTACGATCAAAGCTATGTAGATGAAATTAAAGCCACTGTAAAAGCGACAGAACACTGGCAGCAAGAGGTAAAACTTCGCAATGCGAAGAGGCAGCTGTTACCGATTGAAATTTCAATTGATGAGATTAAAAATGAGCACAATCAAATTTGCAACTATGTAGTTGTTTTTTCAGATCAAACTGAGCGTAAAAAAGCCGAATCACAATTACATAATTTATCGAACCGTGACCGCACAACGGGCTTACCAAACAGAAACTTGTTTTTCACAAACTTGAAGAAGCTCGCTAAGCAAGATAATCATCACGCTTTATTAGTCTTCGACTTAGATAACTTCAAAAAGATCAACGACTCACTCGGTCATCAGCTCGGTGATAGTTTGCTATCTAAGCTTGCAATGCGTTTGAATAAGTTAACCCGTGAAAAAGATGTGTTCTATCGCCTAGGGGGAGACGAATTTGCACTGGTAATGTCCGGAACTAACGATATTCATACCATTACTCGTATGGCTAAACTTTTTTTAGCGGCAATTGCCACACCGTTTAATATGGCTGGCCATGAACTTGTGATCACCTCAAGTGTGGGTATTGTGCTGTTTCCTGAGGATGGGAATACCCCAGAGTTATTGCTTAAAAATGCCGATACAGCCATGTATCACGCTAAGAAAAAAGGTAATAGCTACCTGTTTTTCAATGACACTATGAACCGTGAAGCAGTTAAACGCCTACAAATCGAAAACTTGATGCGCTACGGCCTAAAAGAAGATCACTTCGAAGTCTACTATCAACCGAAAATGAACATTCGCACAGGTAAGCTAGATGGTATGGAAGCACTGGTGCGTTTCATTACCCCAAAAAAAGGCGTGATCAGTCCAGGTGTGTTTATACCGATTGCTGAAGAAACTGGGCAAATTATCGAAATTGGTGAAGTTGTCTTAAACAAGGCATGCCGAGACGTAAAAGCATGGATTGATCAAGGCTTATTTAATGGTCGTGTCGCGGTGAATTTATCGGCTAAACAGTTTAGCTTGCCTGATTTAACCACCCGTATTGATGTAATATTACAAAAGAATGAACTGCCCTCTTACTTCCTTGAGCTTGAGATCACAGAAGGCACCGTAATGGATGATCCAAACGAAGCTATTGCCGTAATGCGTTCACTCAGCGCCCGTGGTATACACCTTGCAATGGATGACTTTGGTACGGGTTATTCATCATTAGCGTACCTAAAACAGTTTCCGCTTAATACCTTGAAAGTCGATAAAGCCTTTATTGACGATATGCAATCTGAACGAGGCCGCAATATGGTCGACTCTATTGTGACAATTGCTCATAACCTTGATTTACATGTGGTTGCAGAAGGTGTGGAACAAGCTGAACAAATAGCTATGTTAGAACAGTTAAAGTGTCAGACAATACAAGGCTACTATTATTCTAAGCCATTATCTCAGCCAGAATTTACCGCATTCTTGCAAAAGCAACTTGATAAGTCAGCGCCGAGTCTATTAAAAACCGTAAAAGCTTAAGGTCGCCAGCCACATGACTTGCGGCCAACATGGCGTACAAATGCGCGGCGATAGTGCACATTAAACAAACACCAAGCTACGGGCCCCAGCACACCACCTAACAGCATCCAACGTTTCACTGGCATCCCTTTAGAAAGAGACTCTAAATACATAACCACTATAAAAATACAGCTCAAAAATATAAATAGCACAAAGCACCTCATTAAAATCAGCGGCAGTGTACATAATTTCATCAAGCATTGAAACTTCACGCATGCTATAGCCTCTATAAGGCCTATTTATGCTCGCTTTAATACTCTTTAGCTTTGTCATCTAGGTTATTGAAACAATGTACAAAAACCAACCATTTTGCTATTATAGGGACGTGCGGTTAGCACAAAGGAATATACAAAAATAATCATGAGGAATCGTTATGTCTGAAGAATCAGCTAACATTTATGCAGCGCCAGAAGCCGAACTTACTCAACAAAATAATGGCGGAAATAAACCAATTTTGAATTTTGATCGTTTCTCAGCTTGGGGCGTGTTTTTTTTAAGTCTTATCACATTGGGAATTTACTCAATATATTGGCTTGTAAGCCGAACAAATAAGGCAAACATGCTTGCTAAACATAAAGTAAACCAAAACTTAGTTTATGGTTATATTGTACTTTATGTAATCAACTTTGCTTTAGCATTTACAGCTATTCCAGAAGTAATATCTTCTATCTTTTCAATCATTACTTTTATTGTTGGTCTAGTATTCATTTTCTCGTTAAGAACTTCACTTCAAGAGCTTATTAATGAAGGCAGCAATGAACCTGTGCACTTAAGTGGCATACTTACATTTTTCTTTTATGCTATTTATTTCCAATACAAAATTAATGAAGCTATTGATAATCAGAAATAACCATTTCGTTATCTAATAAAAAAGGCATTGAATTCAATGCCTTTTTTATTGCCGGATGGTATTACAATGCCCCTGAGTGCTTCACATTTAAATAGGTGTTAAGCACATGCGGTAGTAGCTGCTCAGGGTTACAGTCTATGGCTATCACCCCTTGTTTTTTAAGCTTAGCCATATTGGCTTTGTGTGAATTTAATAGTGCTAATGCTGCACAATAGCTGGTTGCATCTTCGTACTTTTCTATAGGCTCTTCGAGTACTTCATTCACTGCACGATTGTTAATATTAATAAGTGCGACTAAGTGATGCTTTTGTAATAGCTTAATTGCAGGCATTAATTCATCAATACTTTGCTCATCGAGCGTGGTGACTAATAACACTAGAGAGCGTTTACTGCGCTTGGCAATTAATTGGTTCACAGCCACTAAATAGTCACTACTGCTTTTATCTGGGTATAGATCATAAAAGTGATTCATCACCCTTGATACATTTTGTGCGCCTTTTACATCGGGTAACCAACGCAGATTTTGGTTAAAGCTTTGCATGCTAAACCAGTCACCTTGCTTTAAAACCGTGTGTGACAGCAATAATAATGCATTTAAAGCATGATCAAAGTGACTGCCTTCATTGGCTTCTATGGCCATTTTTTTAGAGGCGTCTAGCATCACTATGACGTGTTGGTTTTGTTCTTCTTGATACTCACGAGAAATGAGTTTTCGACGCTTACTAGTCGCCTGCCAATCAATCTGCCTGACGCTATCACCTTGGCGATATTCACGTAACTGCTGAAACTCAATACCATCACCGCGCTTTTTAGTGAGTTTTAAACCTGAAATTGGCTTATTCACCACCCCATTTAAATGCTGCTTTGAAGTAACACGGCTAAAATCTGGGTAAACCTTTAATTGGATAGCTTGAGCAGTTAACCAGTTTGTTTGCCAAAGGCCCAGTGGTGACCCAACTCTAAGCTCAATCGCACTAATCTCTGCATCGCCTCGTTTGTGAGCACGTAAATTAAAGCTCTGCTTAGCTTGTTGCATCGCATCAATAAACACAGTTTGCTGTGGTTTTTGCAGCTCAATCGCATTACTTAAATGAACACTGACATCTAACATAGTCGCATGCTTAGCTTTATTTTTAATGACTACATTTAATGCTTGGCGTCGATATAAGGCCATGTTGAGATTAGTTTGTGCACTCACTTCAAGTAAAGGCTCTGACTTCGCTGCCATATAATCTACAAATACCACCAATAAGGGCACTAATAACAAGGCCGTTAGCACTAAGCTGTCAACCGATGCAATAGCACAGACAAGCAACAATAACAGCAGCAAAGCTGTTAATTGTACTAAGCGTTTTGCAGGTCTATGCTTGATGCGATTCATGAGCGCGGCGCTTCAACACTGGCTAAAATGGCACTGATCACTTCATCAAATGATACCCCTTCAAGCTCCAGATCAGCGGATAAAATTAAACGGTGCCTTAAAATATTCACTGACACTGACTTCACGTCATCTGGGGTTACAAAGTCACGGCCATTCATCAATGCCATTACTTTTGCAGCTTTAATGATGTTAATTGAGGCCCGTAACCCTGCGCCGTGCAGCACACCCTGCCAAGTTCGTGAACTTCGCACAATATCAACAGCATAATTAAGTATTTGTTCGTCCACTAAGATATCTGCACAAAGCTGTTTAATTTCAGCAATACGCTTAGCATCCAATACTGCAGGGAGCTGCTCTACTTTGGTTTCATTAGAAACTATTTGTGTATTCAGTTTTAAAAGCTCAACTTCCGATTCATGTGAAGGAAAACCAAGCTCGACCTTCATCATAAAGCGGTCTAATTCAGCCTCTGGCAGTGGGTAAGTCCCTTCTTGATCTAACGGATTTTGAGTAGCGAGTACCATAAACGGTGAATCAATAGATAATGACTCACCATCAATGGTGATTTGTTGCTCTTGCATTACCTCAAGTAGTGCTGATTGCGTTTTAGCTGGTGCACGGTTAATTTCATCAGCCAGCAAAATATTAGTAAATGCTGGGCCTTTTTTGATATTAAATTCACCTGATTTCATATCATACAAACTATGACCAACAACATCTGACGGCATTAGATCCGGCGTAAACTGCACTCGCGAGAAATCTACATTTAAGCTCTTTGCTAGGGCTCTAACCAGTAGCGTTTTACCAAGTCCAGGAACCCCTTCAAGTAACACATGACCACCCGCAAATAGAACGGTAAGTACATCTTCAACAATGGCATCTTGACCAACTAACACACGTGAAATGTTATGCTTTACTTGTTTTACTGCATCAGCGGCCTCAATTAAGCTCATGCGATTAGTATCCAATTCCGTGCTCATAAGGCATTCCTTAATTGTTTGAATCGTTTTATATATTCTGTTCGTTGTTCTTTTGACTCAGGCAACTTGCTAGCAAGTAACTGAGCCACATGTTGTTTTTCAAAATGAGTTAAATTAGCGATGATCTGCGCCTGTTTTTCAGCACTGAGCATTTTAAAGTTAGGCACTCGCGACTCTACTTTGGCGTAAAAATCTTTTTCTAGTGCGGTAAATAATACGGCTTCGTGACCATGCTCTGTATAGAAATTTGCTACTGCACGAATATGCTGATTAAAGCTGGTTTTTATATCGAATTCAGGAGTATAAGAGCGGCCAATGCGACTACTTATATGCCACACTGCAAGCACAATTAATAACAGCAACGTCACCACAAATTGCCAGCTCCAGTGCCATAATTTGGCAAACCAATTTGGGTAAGTTAGGTAAGGTACATAAGTGACTTTATCAGCCCCTTTACTTAGCCAAAGTAATAAGCTGCCATGATCAAGATGGCGAAGTCGGTAATTGGTAAAAGGTAACAGTGACGGCATAACGATGACCCGACCTTGACCAAATGCAAAGTCACACATCAGGGTGTCACTATTTTCACTATTGGTGCTAACACCGGGGCAATTTTTAATATAAAACGCGCGACTTAACTCAAGATCGAGCTGAGTGTTTTCATCGATTGATAGCGTACTGTTTTTATTCCCTTCTTTAAGCATCACAAAGTCATATTCAAAGACATCTTCTTGGCTTTGCACATTGATGCCAAGCTGACTAAAAAACACCGTGTTATCAATCGCCAGTTCATCGCGTTGCCTATTTAATACATAAATTAAACGCCCGCCATCAGCGACCCAATCAGCAAGTTGTACATCTAACTGGTAAGAATCAGCAAGCACTGCTTCATCCAAAATTAAGATACTTTGCGGGTCTATGTTTAACTCATCACTTTGTACTTGTTCTGCCAAGCGCTTATTCTTCTGCCAATCGATGCCATTGGCTTTGAGTAGTCGTTGAGCCATCGTGAAGTTGTCTTTTGCCACATCACTATGAAAACCAATTTCGATTTCTTTTTTCTGCCAATCTAAAGAAGCAATACCGGCAATAGCAAATATGCTAAACACCACTAGCGCCGCAATCAGCACATATTTAAGCTTCATGGGCTTGCTCCTTAGTCTCTGCTGTCATTGCTGTAATTTGCTCAGTCAGCTCGATAAAGTCGATATCAGGGGTTTTATGGCCCCAAGCAACTGTGACCCATGCAGAAAATAAGCGGGCAAAAATCGCTTGCCCTTGGCTAGGTACCTTTGCATCAATTGCACCTTTACATTCGCGCTCAGTCATCGAGCGGTGCAAGCGCACTTCATGTCGCTGCTGCGCCCAAGTCAGCGCATGATGAAGCAAGTACGCTAGCGCCAAGCGATGCTGACCTTGCTCAAAGCATTGCTTTGCAGCGGCAATTAAATCAGTAGGTAAATCTTTACTTTTAATTTCTGCAAATAAGGTCGGGATCACCGACTCTTCATTCACTTTACTACGCTCAGGCAAGCTTAAATTGGCAAAAAAACCGCGCTTTTGCATCAGGTAATAAACTAGCCAAATGACTAATAAACCTACCAATACCCAAACCAACATACCAAACATCTGACCAATGGCTGTAAACACATCGATAAGCCACGACCAATCACTATCTGATGAACTCGCTTTCGCTTCAATATTTGGCAGCCAGGTAGTCTCAGTTTCAATGACATTAGGCTCATTATAAAGAGCTGTAACTTGCTCTTTTACCGCTTGCTTATCGATTTGCTCTGCATAGCTAGTTGATGGTTGCAGCGTGAACGTTGTAAGTATAAGTAGTGCTACAGCACTGACTACGCCTGCAAGGCGGGTGCGAATATTTTTGAATGCCAGCTCGATATCCCAGCCTTCTAGTTCAACTCGACGGTGTAAATAAGCAAGGAAACCGCCAGTGACGAAAAGCGGCGCCACTAAGGAAATACTAAGGATGTATATAAAATTAAACGCTATCTCAACCCAGATTGGCGCTTCGAAAATTTGATACATGGCTTCTTGTGCTGAAAATGAATGGGGCACAAGTGCAATTGTCAGCGCAGAAATCCCCATTAATAAGATAAACTCAAAATGCACACAAAATAGCATCCACAACGTTTGCTTTGGCTTCGTTGAGGCAAATAAAACCTGCTTGCGCTTTGTTTTTCGCTCGCCTGATAGCCGCTCAAGTTGCTCAACGGGCGCTAAAAATGCTCTATTTGGGCTAAGCCTGAAAATGGTTAAATGCGCTAGCATATCGGCAACTTTTAACTGTTTAAGTGACTTTAAGCTACTACTTATTTTGACCGGTTGATTGAATACCGCCTTTGACATGTAATCGAGTAAAGGTCGTTCAAATACAGGTTTAAGCCACCAAACAACAAATCCGCCTATGCCCCAATTTAATAAAAAGCCGACAATTAAAAATACTGGAACTGCCATCATCAAATACAAAGTGATCAGCGCCACAATATGCTGCTTAACTAACAACACAGTTAAATCAAAGGTCTCGTAAGCACTGCGCTTGCGGGGTGTGAAGCTAAGACGATTAAGCTCCATAGCGCATTCCCTTGTACAAACGGAAAATGACATAACACCAACAGCCGCTGCCAACTATATATTTAATTTCGTAAGCAATATCACGAGGTGACCAAAACGCTTCAATAAAAGCAGCAATTACTAACATTAAAAAAGCACCAACAATGAGCGGAAGTGCCTTTTGTGCAGCCTGTTTCATTGCATATGCACGGGTATACTGCCCAGGGCTTAATATGCCGTAACCAATCTGACACCCTGCAGCTGAGGCAATGATGATAGCAGTCAACTCAAACGAGCCATGAGTGATAACAAACGAAAAAAATGGCCCTTCAAAACCTACATTAACAATATGAGCAGCAACTGCACCAAAGTAAAAACTATTAAATAATAGGAAAAAAGCAGCGCCAACACAGAACAGCACACCACCTGCAAACATCTGAAATGCAATTCCTATGTTATTGTAAATGTAGACACCGAACATCATTAAGTCTTGCGGTGCACCGCGCTCAGCCGATTGAACGCTGCCACTGGGGTTATACATTTGTTCGATATTAAGCACTGTGCCTTGCCCTAAAAATGTATAAACGGCATCAGGGTCAATTGTCACCCAAATAAAAGCGATAAGGGCCAATCCCCAAAACGCGATTAAGTTTACAGCCAGCATTAAACGGTTTTCATACAGTGCGCGTGGAAATGCAGTTCGCGCCACATGCCATATTTCAGAGAATTGATTGCTTCGAGACAAATAAAGGCGCTTTTGCCCTAACTGCACAAGCCTATTTATTTGCTCAATCAACACAGGGCTGTATTGACGACTTTGGGCAATGGCTAAATCATTACAAACTTTGCGATATAAATTAGGGAAATTAACAGGTAAAGACTCAGCATTATTTTGCTCACAAAGGGCTTCGAACTCATCCCAACTTACGCTATTTGATTTTACAAATTGAGTTTGCTTCATTGTTTACCCTCCTGCTGCGGGTAATCGTTATCGTGTTGAACTTGCCCAGCGAAGTGGCGTGCGTAACTAACGAGCTGCGCTTCAATCTCGTGCTCTGCTGTAGAAAACGGTGCAGCTAAAATAGCTGCCAACTCACGACGCCTTGCATCAGATAATTCATCATGGCGCTCAGCAAAAGCAAGTACAGCTAATTGCTCTTCGGTAGTTAAGCTAATTGAAGGAATATGCACTTCACCTTGAGCTATTTCAGGCCGCTCTGCGAACTCATCGTCGTAAATAACCATGGTGCCTGCCGCCCAATCACCAATGCGTTTAAAGCGGTTGTTAAACAACATAACTACAAGGCCCAAAAAATAGCCTATCGGTAGCATATCTGCGGGGCGTAGCAAGTTACGCACAACTATTTGCGAAAAGCTCGCTGGTAAGCCATTGTCTTGCACAACACGAATATTAAGTCGTTTTTTACCTGGGGTTTGGCCACTTTCCATTTCAAACAGGATGTTATAGCCCCATGAAATTAAAAAGTAAGCAATTAATATAAGTCCTTGCCCTGCATCGCCAAAAAAGGCAAGTACAGTGCCTACAGCAAGTAAAACCAAACTACGGATAATAAAATCGATGGTGTAGGCATAGCTTCGGGCGACAACACCTGCAGGAGTGATAGCGATATTAACGCCTTCGGGGAGTTTGATGTATTCTCTGTTTTCCAATCCGTGGTTCAACATTAATCTACTACTGGTATTTATTGTTGTTTTCGTAAGCCAATAATAATGCGCGTTTTTAGTCCCTTTTTCAATGCATTTTGTTATAAGCGCGTTATAAATAAAACAAAAAAACCGGCTAAAAGCCGGTTTTTGAAGAGCCACAAAGTTATTTTTCTGCGCGGCCCATAAACTTATGTTCAACCGTGTTGATACGAATGCGATCGCCTGTAGAAATATGCTCAGGTACCTGAATCGTTAAACCGGTTGTCAAACGTGCAGGCTTTGAACGTGCACTTGCTGAAGCACCCTTAATTGAAGGATCGGTTTCTTCAACAACAAGCTCAACACTTGATGGCAAATCTAGGCCAACCGGAGCGCCATCGATTACAATTACGTGAAGACCTTGAGTTTCTTCATTTACGAATAAAATCTCTTCGCTAATCGCTTCTTTATTTAAGTTATAAGGCGTGTAGTCTTCATTATCCATGAATACATACTCTTCACCGTCAATGTAAGAGAACATTGCTTCACGACGAATTAGATCCGCTAGTTTTAGCATGTCGCTGTCTTTGAATGTTTCATCAACTTTACCACCAGTTACCACATCGTATAAACGCATACGGTATAAACTGCCACCAGCACGACCTTGTGGTACAGAACGTTGAATATCTTTAACTACTAAAACACGGCCGTTATGCTCGATAGCGGCGCCTTTTTTAACTTCACTTGCCTTAGGCATGGGTGTATTCCTATCGTTTTTTGTTGACAGAAATTTACCACGTAATGGCTATTGTTCAATAAAAATTTGCAGTTTTAACTCACAGCCGTTATTTATTCGATTTTTCAGCAAATTATAATATTAGTTGTCTCAAAACTAAGAAAAAGCTGCTATGTTTATAACTACGAAAAATGACTTCAAGGATTGGATCATGAATCAACACACAGTACACGAATATTTAATGAAAAAGCCATTGGTGATGATCACCCAACCATTTGGCCAAGATGTCGACGTTTACAAGGTGAATCATAAAATGTTTGCCACCCTTGCTGAGGGCAAAGAAGGCCAAACAGACGATGAAGGTAATCTTGTATGGTGGCTAAATCTGAAATGCGAGCCAGATGAAGCCCAAGCATTGCGTGATATTTTCCCGTCGGTGATCCCGGGTTATCACATGAACAAACGTTTATGGAATACGGTTATTTTAGATGGTACCGTACCACAAGGAGAGATTGAGCGGATGATTGATAATTCGTTTGATTTAGTGGTTGCGAATATGCCAGAAAAAGACAGAAAAGCGATTGAGCTTCATCTGTAAAATTGCGCACTGATCACGCTCTGTGATCAGTGCAACCTAAATAAAAATGATGATCGGTATACAAAACACCGCCAATAGCATACGCATCTAGCTGCTTATCGACTAACTGAAAACCACATTTCTCAAGTACTTTTTCTGAACCGATATTACCTTCGGTGACAACCGCTTTAAATTCCCGCACAGCATGTTCTGATTTGGCGTAATCAAGCACTGCTTGCAAAGACTCTGTGGCATAGCCACGACCATGAAAATTAGGCAGCAGCAAATAACCGACTTCTTGACTATCAGGCACTGTTGATGAAGTAAACCCAGTTACACCCACCTCTTTACCTGTACTAGTTTCAATAATAACTAAGCACAGTGGTGAATTCGAATTTGGCTGCCAAGGCTTTAAGCGTTCATTAAACTTTGCTCGTAGCTGCGCCTCTGAGGGCTTATCGAAGCATTTCTCTATCACTTGGGCATCATTATGCAAAGTATAAAACAATGGCCAGTCATCGGCATTTAACAGCCGTAGTGTTAATCGCGAAGTGGTGAGAGTCATGGTGATTAATCGCTTAGTAAATAAACCTAGTTATAACAAACTGATTTCGAGAATTAAATACCACTTATGGCCAATATATAAGTAAAAAGCCCCGCTCAATAAGCAGGGCTTTTAAAATTAACTAATTAATTTAAAGAATTAGCTTTTAGTCGTTTCTGTATTAGCTTCTTCTGACGCTTGCTCGTCTTCAACCACTTCTTTGGTTACTTCAACCGGATCGACAGGCGTAGCTTCAGCTATTGCCAGCTCTTCGCTTTCTGCTTGGTAAAAACGCCCCCCCTTTTCAGCCATTGCTTTTAACGTATCGCAAGGTGTGAAAATAGGGTTGTAGTTAGCAAAAGTCGCCATTTCTGAGCTCACTTGTGCTGCACCCAGTTTATCCATATAGCTAAATGGACCGCCTAAGAATGGTGGGAAACCGATACCAAAAATAGCACCAATATCACCGTCACGCGGGCTTGCAATAATGCCATCATCTAAACAGCGCACCGCTTCGTTAAGCATTTGCGCAACACAACGTTTAGCAATTTCGCTCTTGTTTAAACGAGGTGATGGCGTAACACCAAGTAGCTCGTATACTGACTCATCCACTTTTTTATCTTTCTTGTCGTAAAGGTAAAAACCACGGCCAGTCTTACGACCTAAACGCTTAGAATCGATTAAGCGATTAAAGGCGTCAGGTGCTTTAAAGCGCTCGCCCAACTCTTTTTCAAGGATTGGCGCAATTTTAGAACCTATATCAATCCCTACTTCATCAAGTAACGCTAAAGGCCCTACCGGGAAACCAAACTCAACCAATGCTTGGTCAATCTTTTCAATTGGCTCACCTGCAAGCAGTAAATTAGCCGCTTCATTAACATAAGGCGCTAAGATACGGTTTACATAAAAACCAGCCATGTCTTTAACCACAATCGGGGTTTTACCTTGCTTACGGGCAAAGTTAACAACGCGTGCGATAGTTTCTTCAGACGTACCGGCGTGTGGAATGATCTCAACAAGTGGCATCTTTTCAACTGGAGAGAAGTAATGCAGACCAATTACATTTTCTGGGCGTGCTGCATCAGCAGCGATTTGTGCAATCGGTAATGATGAGGTATTACTTGCAAAAATAGTGTTGTCTTGGCATTCACGTTCAACATCAGCCACCATACCTTGCTTTAAAGCAAGATCTTCAAACACTGCTTCGATAACGATATCAATGTGTTTAAAGCCGCTGTAATCGGTTGTACCGGTAATGCGGTTCATGGTTTGTTGTAAATCAGCTTTAGATAAAATACGACGCTTTTGCTTTTTATCTAAAATCTTATAGCTGTAGTTCATTGCATTGCTGATGCCCTTTTCAGCCACATCTTTAATGCGCACTGGAACACCCGCTTTTACAGCACTAACATGGGCAATACCCGCGCCCATGAGGCCGCCACCTAATACTGCCGCTTTAGCGATTGCTGGTGCATCATCATTACGCCACTCTTTTTTCATTTCAGTGGTTGCAAAGAAAATACCGCGCAATGCTTTTGACTCATCACTCATTACCAGCGTGGCAAAGCCTTCTGCTTCAGTTTTGTATGCTTTTAACTGATCAAGCTCAACACTTGCACGAACCGCTTTAATAATGGCTAAAGGTGCTGGGTAGTGACCGCCTGTTTTCTTCAGCACGTTTTCTTGTGCTTTTTTGAAAATAATATTGCGACCAAATGGGTTTGACTCAAGTAATTGACTTAAACGGTCTAGCTTAGGTTTAGTAGCCTTCGCCTTACCTTTCAGAGCAAACTCTTTAGCAACGTCAAGTAATACACTGTGTGGTACACAGTCATTTACTAAGCCTGTTTTCTTCGCTTGCTTAGCACGCACTTGCTTACCTGTAAGCATCCACTCAAGTGCTTTTTGCAAGCCAACTAATTTTGGTAAACGTTGAGTACCGCCACCACCAGGTAATAAGCCTAACTGTACTTCTGGCAAACCAAGCTTAGTGATATCGCTGTCAGAACACACTCGATAATCACATGCTAAAGCAAACTCTAAACCACCGCCTAACGCTGCACCATGAATAGCACTTACTGTTGGGAAAGGTAGCTTTTTCATATCGAAAAAGGCTTGTTGGCACATTTCGCTTAACGCTAATGCATCTTCACGGCTATTCGCGCTATCAAGCATTTTAATATCAGCACCAGCGATAAAGTTATCGCTTTTACCACTAATAAATACCATACCTTTTACAGCTTGCGCTTGTGCGTCTTTGAGTAAGGTTTTTAAATCTTCTGCGAAACTGCTGCGCAGGGTGTTCATTTTCTCACCCGGCACATCAATGGTTACAACGGCTACGCCGTCATCAGCCACTGATAAACTAAATACTGAATCTGTCATTACGCACTCTCCAATACAAAGGCTGCGCCTAAGCCACCCGCTGCACACGCAGTCGTAAGCGCTAAGCCGCCACCGCGACGATTAAGTTCATTTAAGCTTTGCGTGATCAGGCGTGCACCTGTTGCCGCAAATGGGTGACCGTATGCTAGTGAGCCACCTAATACATTGAACTTGTCCATGTTAATTTCGCCGATCGCTTTACTGCGACCAAGCTTTTCTTGTGCAAATTTGTCTGACGCAAACATCTTCATATTAGCCAGTGTTTGCGCTGCAAATGCTTCGTGCATTTCGATTAAATCTAAATCTGCTAATGTAATACCTGCACGGTCAAGAGCAATTGGCGTAGAGTGAGCCGGACCCATTAGCATGTCCTCATGGACACCGATTGCCGAGAAAGCAAAGCTACGTACATAACCTAAGATATTGTAACCCAATGCTTTTGCTTTACTTTCACTCATCATTAATACCGCAGCAGCACCATCAGTTAGTGGCGTAGCATTAGCGGCTGTAACAGAACCGTGTTGACGGTCAAATACTGGTTTTAATTTCGCATAGCCTTCAACAGTCGAGTTATGGCGAATGTTATTATCTTGCTCAATAAAACTCTTATAAGGCGCTACATGCGCAGTCATCACTTCGTCTTTAAGTTTGCCATCAGCCCATGCTTGGCTTGCAAGAGTATGAGAACGATGTGCTAAAGCATCTTGGTCTTCACGGCTAATACTATGCGTTTTAGCCATTTGCTCTGCCGTTTGACCCATAGATAAGCCTGTAGAGTACTCAGCTACCGCTGGCGGCACAGGAAGTAAATCTTTTAGACGTAGTTTTGAGAAAATCTTTAATCGCTGACCAAGCGTGCGTGCTTTGTTTAAATCAACAAGGCTACCCGCTAATTTTTTGCTGACACCAATAGGTAATACAGACGATGAGTCAGCACCACCAGCGATACCCACTTGCACTGAGCCTGCCATAATTGACTCGGCTACGTTAGCAATGGCTTGGAAACTTGTCGCACACGCACGCGAAACAGAATAAGCATCAACAGAAACAGGCATGCCCGTACCTAATACGATTTCACGGGCAATATTTGGGGCTTCTGGCATTTGCACTACTTGACCAAATACAAGTTGATCAATTTCAGATTTATTAAAGTTAAGTCGTTCAAGCATTTCGTTGACAACTAACTTACCCATATCAAGGGCTGGTACATGATGAAATGCTGTGGCTTGCTTTGCGAATGGCGTTCGCAGGCCGCTAACGATAGCGATACGATCGCCTTTTGCTGTTTTAAGTATATTTTGCTCAGACATTTATGCTCTCCCGCTGACAGGTCTGACCTGTTTGTTTTTCCTGATTCTAAAACAACCCGTGTACGAATGCCAATATTAAGTTTTCAACCATAGGCTTTTTTTGGCCTATTTACAAAAAAACACTGTATTTATATGGTAGGCTAAAAATCCTTAAAAAATAACGAACTATTTGAGGATTTTGTGTCTAACACTTGTGTTATAACTTTTGAATCCTTATAACTTGTTAATAGCGCCCCACCACGGTACCGCGTAAAGAATTTATCGGTACTGAATATAACGCATTGGCGCATAGCAAAAACAATTTTTGACTCACGCTTTTAGGACAGTCTTTTTATTATGGCAGTTAACGCATTTTCACAATTAAAATCATACTTAGACACGCAAATTATCGGCCAACCACAATTAACCCAAGCACTGTTAATCGCGATTTTGGCAGATGGCCATTTATTAGTAGAAGGCCCTCCAGGTCTTGCAAAGACCCGTGCAGTCAATGCCTTAGCAAAAGGGGTTGAAGGTAGCTTCCAACGTGTTCAGTTTACCCCAGACTTATTACCTGCGGATGTCACAGGTACCGATATATATCGTCAGCAAACCAGTGAATTTGTATTTGAAAAAGGACCGTTATTTCATAACCTAATTTTGGCTGACGAAATTAACCGTGCCCCTGCTAAAGTACAATCTGCGCTACTCGAAGCCATGGCTGAACGCCAAGTAACGGTTGGTAAAAACACTTATCCACTGTCTGATCTATTTATGGTTATGGCAACCCAAAACCCGCTAGAGCAAGAAGGCACTTACCCACTACCAGAAGCACAGCTTGACCGCTTCTTATTGCATTTGAGCATTGATTACCCGGGTGCTGAACACGAATTAGATATCCTACGCCTAACCCGTGGCGAGGCTATTTCTGATAAGCAAGCAGAGACACAACAAATTAGTCAAAGTGAACTTTTTGCTGCGCGTAAAGCTATTTTAGGCTTGTACTTAGCTGAGCCACTTGAAAAGTACCTAGTGCAATTAATTGTTGCAACCCGTGAAGCTTCAGAGCTTGATGAGCAACTTGGCCGCTGGATTGAATATGGCGCAAGCCCGCGTGCAACCATTGCCCTTGATAAATGCGCACGAGCTCATGCTTGGCTTGAAGGCCGTGATTTTGTAGCCCCAGATGATATTCAAGCGGTGCTGCATAATGTGTTACGTCACCGTATTATTTTAAGCTACGAAGCGCAGGCCGATGGCATCAGTAAAGATGACGTGATCAGCCGTATTTTAGAACTGGTAGCAGTGCCATAAGCTATGTCGAGCCAATTTGATACAGCGGCGTGGTTAGCAACGAGCCATAGTCAAGGCGTCAATTTATCACTCAAAGAGTTGATGTATTACAAAGCCAAAGCTCGTTTACTAGAACTTGCGCCCAAAGTAAAAATCAAAAACAGTTTAGCTGGGCAATACCTTGCGCCACATAAAGGTCGCGGGATGGAGTTTGCTGAAGTGCGTCATTATCAAGCTGGTGATGACATACGCTCTATCGACTGGCGTGTTACCGCCCGTACAGGCGAAACCCACACTAAACTGTTTCAAGAAGAAAAAGAACGCCCTGTTTTTGTATTTACCGACTTTTCTAACTCGATGCTGTTTGGCTCAAAGTTACTGTTAAAATCGGTGCAAGCAGCGCATATTAGCGCATTAGTTGCTTGGTCAGCGTGTCAAAGAGGTGACCGCATTGGTGGTCTGGTGTTCAATCAACATAGTCATCACGAATTAAAGCCTACGTCACGCGAAAAGGCGGTGTTAAAGCTCTGTCACAACTTATGTGATATTCACAACCAAGCGCTCAATAATATCGACAAAACAGCCAACAGCCTATTTAGTGAAAACCTAAAACGCCTTAACCATTTGGCTAAACCCGGTAGCCTAGTTTATATCGTTTCTGATTTTAGTGCCCTTGATGAAGCGAGCTTTAAACAACTTGAAATGCTGAGCAGACACTGTGAGTTGGTTGGTTGCCATATTAGCGACCCATTTGAACATCAGTTACCTGCTTTTAAACAAACAGTAACTGTGTCGGCAAATGGACAAGATCTTGCTTTACCATTAATGGACAAGCAATTTCGCGAGCGCTTCGCTAAATCTGCTGAAGAGTCTTTTTCTAATAGGTTAAAGCGCCTACAAAAATCTGGGCTTAGTTTAATTTCATTCAGTGCAGCCACTCCACTTGAGCTGCAATTAGTGAGAAAGTAACAATGCAAAAAAATCCGCTAGATGGCTTACATGATGTCATTGCACCGACCGAGGTTGCATGGTGGCCACTTGCTCCAATTTGGTGGCTGATCATCGCCTTAGTTGGTTCGTTATTAATTATCGGCTTAGTGCTTTTATATAAAAACCAACAGTTCAAAAAAGCCAAGAAACAAGCCATTAAATTAAGTAAAACCCTTAGTGATGATGATGCACAAGAGCTACACATTATTTTAAAACGTTTAACCCGTCATTATTACAGCAGTCAACTTGCCTCTCAGCCTTTGGCAAAGTGGTCTGAAAATTTATCTAAGCTAAGTGGCGATAACTTTAGTTACGACGAGTTGATGCCGCTTTATCAGCAGCAAAGTAATAATGCTGAACTTGCAGCTAAATTACGCAGTGCCATTCGCAACTTTAAACTCAAGGAGCCAATTAATGTTTGAGTTTAGTTGGCCATGGTGTTTTGTGCTTTTACCCCTACCTTGGCTTTTAAGTCGCTTTATGCCGTTAAAGCAACAAGGGCAATTACGGTTGCGTATTCCTGGCTTTGCTAAGCTTGGTTTGAATAATCAAGCGGTGCAGCAACATAGTCGTAAAGTCTCTTTGCTCGAATGGGCAGTATGGGGATTATTAGTTATTGCTATCGCAAACCCGACTTGGCTTGATGACCCCATCACCTTGCCCAATGAAGGCCGCGATATCATGCTTGCAGTAGATTTATCTGGTTCTATGACAGAACAAGATATGGCCTATCAAAACCAGTATGTCGACAGGCTAACTATGGTAAAAGCGGTACTGAGTGACTTTATTGAGCAACGTCAAGGCGACCGCCTTGGTCTCATTTTATTTGGCGACACCGCATTTTTACAAACACCTCTTACGCGTGATGTTAAAACCGTGAGCCAAATGCTGAGCGAGGCGCAAATCGGCCTAGTAGGTAGAGCAACCGCCATTGGTGATGCGTTAGGTTTGTCAGTAAAACGTTTTGCTAATAAAGATGAAAGTAACCGTATCGTTGTACTATTAACCGATGGTCAAAACACCGCAGGTAACCTTGACCCAGAAGATGCCCTGCTGTTAGCCCGCGAAGAAGGCATTAAGGTATATACCATAGGTGTTGGTTCTGATAACCCGCGTGGATTTAGCCTGTTTAATATGGGTGGTATGAGTGGCGGTAACTTAGATGAAAGCTTACTCAAGCGTATTGCAGAACAAACTGGCGGCTTATATTTTCGTGCAAAAGATGTGGCTGGCTTGCAGCAAATTTATCAGGAGCTCGATAAACTTGAGCCTATCAGTAGCGATGAGCAGACGTTCCGTCCACAAATTTCATTGTTTTATATTCCACTGCTTGTGGCGCTAGGCTTAATCAGCTTAACAATGTTAGTCAATTTTATTCGCCAACTTAAGCAGGAGAGCTAGTATGGATTTTGAATTTATTCGCCCTGCACTACTTTGGTTATTGCTCCCCGCACTGATTATTTTTAGTGTGTTGTTAGTACGCAATAAAAAGAACGCCCCAGCTGATTTAATTGCCCCCCATTTGGCGCAGTTTGTAATGAGCGACAATCATAAAAAGCAAAGCCAACCGCTTTGGCTAGTTGCTATTTTTACCTTGCTAGCCATTGTGTTTGCAGCAGGTCCAAGCTTCGAGAAAAAACAAGTCCCAGTGTTTCAAGCGAAAAACGCACGGGTTATTGTGATGGATATGTCGTACTCAATGTTCAGTACCGACATCGCACCAAATAGATTAGTTCAAGCTCGCTTTAAAGCACTTGATATGATTGAACTTTTCAAAGAAGGTGATACGGCATTGGTTGCTTATGCAGGTTCTGCATTTACCATTTCACCGCTAACCAATGACGCCAGCACCTTAGCTAACCTCATCCCAAGTCTAAGCCCAGATATCATGCCGAGCAAAGGTTCAAATGTTATTGAAGGCCTAGAAAAAGCCGACGATTTACTTAAACAAGCAGGCTATTTAGATGGTGATATTATTTTAGTTACCGATGGGGTTGATAGCCTTGATCAAGAAGATATTAGTCGCTTTACCGCTCAGTCGAGTTATCGCTTGAATGTCTATGGCGTCGGCACGGAGCAAGGTGCGCCTATTAAGTTACCTGAAGGTGGCTTTTTAAAAGATTCGCAAGGACAGATTGTTATTCCGACGCTAAATATCAGTCGCTTAAGTGCTTTAGCGCGCAACAGCGGTGGCAAATTTGCACTTTATCAAACCAGTAATCAAGATATTCAAACATTTGCCCCAACAGCCAATGCTGAAGTACTCAAAGACGAGAAACAAAGCCAAGCATTATGGCGTGTTGATGCTGGTATATACGGTCTTGTTATTTTACTACTATTAGCGCTCTTTTTAATTCGCCGAAGCAGCCTAGTACTTGGCTTTTTGTTCGTTATGTTATTACCTCAGCAACAGGTTTACGCCGCCGAGTTACCAGAGGTGTTTAAAAACCAAGACCAACGCGCTCTCGATGCCTATCAGCAAAATCAATTTGAACAAGCCGCCCAAGCTGAAAACACGCAATTAAAAGGCGCAGCCCTTTATCAGCAAGGTAATTACCAAGCTGCCATGGATGCGTTTAGTGAAGATAAATCTGCGACGGGTTTGTACAACTATGGCAATGCCCTTGCAAAGGCAGGTGAACTAGAGCAAGCAATAGAAGCTTATAAGAAAGCCCAACAGCTTAAAAATGACTTCACTGAAGCAAAAGAAAACCAAGCCCTTGTTGAACAGTTAATGCAGCAGCAAGAGCAACAGCAGCAACAAGATCAACAGCAAAACACTGATCAACAAAACTCCGATGGTCAGCAAGATAACCAGCAAAAGCAACAGGGTGAAAACTCCCAGCAAGGCGATAACTCTGAGCAAAGTGAGCAGCAAGATGGCCAACAACCCTCAGAGCAAGGCGAACAGTCAGATCAAAAAGGTGAGCAAAGTGACTCTGAAAGTGATCAACAAAACAAACCTGAAATGCAATCTGAATCAGAAAAGTCGCCACAATCAGGTGAGCAAAAGCCAGAGCAATCTCCTGAGCAACAAGATGCCCAGCCAGAGCCATCGCAAAGCGATGAACAAGCTAAACAGCAAGCAGAGCAACAGGCTATGCAGGCACAAGCTGCTGAGCTGACTAATGAAGAGAAAGAAAAAGCCCAGCAACTTAATCAATTGCTGCGTAAAGTTCCCGATGATCCTGCGATCTTATTAAGAAATAAAATGCAATTAGAAGCACAAAAACGAAACTATCAACGTCGTCCACGAGGAGCCGAAAAATCATGGTAATGCGATTATTATGTTGTTTATTGCTAATCGCGGCAGCGCCGCTTTGGGCTGCCACCCAGCTACAGGCAAGTGTTGATAAAAACCCAGTCCTTGCCGGTGAGTTTTTTGTTTTAACCATCTCAGCAGACGACTCTATTAACAGCGAACAACCCGACACTTCAGTGTTATTAAAAGACTTTGTTGTAGGGCCTACCAGTGTAAGCTCGCGTACCAACATTATTAATGGTGAGATCAGTAAGCAAACTAACTGGTCTGTAAAACTGATGACCCGCAAAGAAGGCACTTATACCATTCCTGCTTTTACCGTTGCTGGTGTCAGTTCAAAACCGATTGAGCTAACGGTGGCTAAGCGCAGCCAAACCTCTGAGCAAAATAAAGAAGCCTTCATTAAAACAAGCATCAAGCCAACTAGCTTATACGTGCAAGAAGCCGGTGTTTATACGGTTAAATTGTATTTAGACAACAACAAAGAACTGCTTGATGGCAACTTAACCACACCAGAAATGGAAAACGCTGAGCTAACTCCAATTAACAAGCAATCTGAAGACTATGAGTTAATTGATGGAAAACGCTATTTAGTGATCACCCGTGAGTATTTAGTGCAACCACAAAAAAGTGGCGTGAATACCATCACAGCCCCAGTATTCAATGGCCGTATTCGTCAAAATTACCGACAAATGGCTGTTTCAGCAATGGGCGAAGATGTCGATATTGAAATCAAGCCAATTCCAGAAAACTACTCAGGTGCTTGGTTACCGAGTGAATTGGTTAACCTTGATGAGCAATGGCAACCAAAAGATGACACCGTGGAAGTCGGTACGCCGATCACTCGAACTATCACCTTAACCGCATTGGGGGTTACTAAAGAGCAACTTCCTGATATCGATATGCCGCAGGTGCAAGGTTTTAGAAGTTACCCTGATGAAAAAGAGAGTAATCATCTGGTACGTGATGGCCGTGTTATTTCACAACAAACGGCTTCTTATGCTTTATTACCGCAAACACCAGGCACTTATACATTGCCTGAAATAAAGCTGCCTTGGTTTAATACCAAAATCAATCGTATTAGCTACGCGACAATACCTGCTCGAACATTAACAGTTGTGCCAAGTACAAATCCACTCACACCAACAGCCCCTGCTATCGCAGAGCCGCAAACAGCAAGCTCTAATGAGCTGAGTCATACGCCAACTAATGTGCAAACCGTTACGCAAGTCACGACGCCAATGTGGCTTATTGTCGTGGCAGTTGTCGGCTATGGACTTTGGTTAGTCACCTTAGTGCTTTACATTAAAAAGCGCCCTCAACAATCAACGCCTAAAGCATTATCTAAGAGTGTTACATCCGTGTCATTAAATGAGTTAAAGCTGTTTGCAAAACAGAACAATAGCTCAGCGTTTTATAACGCATTAAACCTCTATGCAAAACAGTACACAGGTAAGAATGTAGCGGCCATTGAGTATTTACTCGCATCACTCAAAAACACACAACTTAATGATGAAATTGCTAAATTACGCACTAAACTTTATAGTTCAGCAGATGAACAAGTTGATTTAAGTTTAATTGTAAACTTGCTAAGCCAAGCAACAAAGCACACTCAATCGACAAGTAATGACACTGAATTAAAAAATCTTTACGATTAACGATTAATCTAATAGATTGAATATAAACGGCTAATCTTGAATTAGCCGTTTTTTTAAGAAAAAAATAATAATATCAGAAAGATTTTTTCTGATAGGCAGGTCTTAGTTACTATGACAGAAAAACAAAAGCGATATGAAGCGCTGGTTCATGTCTACCACAGTGAGCTTTTTCGCTTTGCGTATTGGTTGTGTCGTGATCAGAACATTGCTGAAGACTTAGTGCAGGAAACTTTCCTGAGGGCTTGGCGTGCCTTGGATTCACTGCAAGATCAACAAGCGGTAAAACCTTGGTTGTTAACTATCTTACGTCGCGAGAATGCACGTCGCTTTGAACGTAAACA
The DNA here is from genome assembly GCF_011806445.1 of Pseudoalteromonas sp. HF66. Classification (NCBI taxonomy): domain Bacteria; kingdom Pseudomonadati; phylum Pseudomonadota; class Gammaproteobacteria; order Alteromonadales; family Pseudoalteromonadaceae; genus Pseudoalteromonas; species Pseudoalteromonas sp. HF66. The sequence goes on along the minus strand of NZ_JAATOU010000004.1, from coordinate 188,092 downwards.
ATTTGATTACGCCGATGTTGAAAACGACACCCTTGTAGATGAAAAAAGTACAACCCTTGATGCTGAAATGGAACAAACAGTGATTCAACGACAAATTGGAAAGTTATCACAAGAGTATCGAGAACCATTACTGCTGCAGGTGGTAATGGGTTGCTCTGGCGACGAGATTGCCCAGATCCTCGATTTAAATAAAAATACTGTCATGACACGACTTTTTCGTGCCAGAAACCAGCTTAAAGAGGCTTTAAGCAGTGATGATGATCAACTTAGAGGAGCATCAAATTAATGGATGAACTCGAGTTTCGCCGCCGCATCCTCGCCGAGCCAAGCACTATTGATAAGGAACTTGAAGCGTTTGCCGAGCAGGACACTGATAAACAGGCGTTTATTGATGATGTACGTGCCCTCGATGATGAACTAAGCAAAGCGCTTAACGTACCCGTGCCTGAAAATTTGGCAAAGCGAATTATTGATAACACCTATGCTTGTGAAGAAAACCATGAGCAGCCGCTAGACACTATTATTGAGGCTAAGTCGCGCTTTGCCTTCAATCGCCTGTATTTAGCCGCCGCAGCATCGTTTTTAGTGGCAATTAGTGTGTTCTTTGTCATTAACAAACAACATACTTTATACAGTGTGGGTGAGCATGCCTTTACACACCTCTATCATGAGATTGGCGCGTTAGATAAGCATGAAGCGATAGACCTTGCTTATGTAAATGAAAAGTTTGCTACTATTGGCGGACACCTAGATGAGCTACCAGGTAAAGTAACCTATTTGATGTTTTGTGACTTTCAAGGCAAAAAAGGCCTACACTTGGTGTTTGAGTCTGACTTTGGCCCAATGACAGTATTCATAGTGCCTTCTGACGAGCAACCGTTTGGCACTGGCTCTGATGATTTCAATGATGAGCGTTTTGCTGGTCACATTAACCGCGGAGAGCGAGCAGATACTATCTTAATAGCGAGTATTGGCGCTCCGCTTGACAGCTACAACAATATGATTAATGACGCCATTCGCTGGCTACATTAATACCTACTCGTAGTAACACATATTACAGGCACAAAAAAACCGCAGTCATGCGGTTTTTTTTATCGCTATAGAGCCGATTATTTACAAACGTCTGCTACTGCATTTGCAAAGTAATCAATGTTAGCATCACTGATACCAGCAACGTTTACACGGCTAGAACCAACAATGTAGATTGAGTACTCTTTTTGTAAACGTTCGATTTGCTCTTTATTAATACCTAGGAATGAGAACATACCATTTTGACGATCAATAAATGAGAAGTCTTGATTAATACCTTTTGCAGCTAAGCTTTCTTTGATTAAAGTACGTAAGCCATTAATACGGTTGCGCATTTCATCAAGCTCGTCATGCCACATTTGAGTAAGCTCAGTGCTACCTAAAATCGTGCTAACAATATCAGCACCATGCGCAGGCGGCATAGAATAGATACTACGTACAACACTTAATAATACAGAGTTAGAGATATCAGCAGTCGCTGCATCTTTAGCAATGATTGAACATGCACCGATACGCTCGCGGTATAAACCGAAGTTTTTCGAGCAAGAAGAACAGATGATTAGCTCATCTACCGCTGCTGCTAATTTACGAAGACCCGCTGCGTCTTCTTCAAGGCTTGAACCAAAACCTTGGTAAGCAATATCAACCAGTGGCGTGAAACCAACTTCAACAGCAAGATCAGCAACTGTGCTCCATTGCTCAGCATTTAAATCCATACCGCTTGGGTTGTGACAACATGCGTGGAATAACACAACATCACCTTTAGGCACTTGCTTAAGGGTATTAATCATGTCATCAAATAAAAGGTCTTTATTTTCGTAATCGTAGTAAGGATATTCTTTTACTGTTAAGCCCGCCGCTTCAAATAAGCTGATGTGGTTTGCCCACGTTGGCGTAGTTACCCATACCGTCGCATCTTTGTTGCAACGCTTAATGAATTCGGCAGCAACACGTAGCGCACCTGTACCACCTGGTGCTTGTGCAGTGCGAACACGGTTAGCTAAAAGTGCTGGATGCTCACCCAGTAATAAGTTTTCCATTTTTTGACAGTAATCTAAGTTACCAGCCAAGCCAATGTACGATTTACTGGTTTCGTTTTCTAAACGAAACGCTTCCGCTTTTTTAACCGCTTTTAATACAGGCGTATTGCCTTGCTCATCCTTATAAACACCTACACCCAAATCAATTTTCTTTGGGTTTGTATCTTGTTTAAAGGCCGCCATTAGGCCAAGAATAGGATCTGTTGGTAATGGTTTTAATTCTGAGAACATTGACTATCTCTTTTTATAGGGGTTAGCGTTGCCACTAGCTTAACATAAAAACCCAGCCTGATTACTAGTAAAATTAGACCAAGAGTTGAGGAATTTTAATACAACAAGCCACAAGTAATGCAAGGGTCTGCTGATCAAAGAAATCATTACTAAATGCTTCTGCATCTATAATACCTAAGCATTCATTTTTAGCTGATAGTAAGGGTAAACAGGTTTCAGCTTTCACATTTGGATCGCAGGTATAATACTCACCACCTTTTGCAAGATAATCAGCAACGTTATTGATCACGCGACCTTGCTTAGAAAGCGCGACTTGAACATTGTTACTACCTTTAGCAAACGCTTCTGTAAGCGGGAATAATGGTCGGCTAGGTGCCCCGTGATAAACCAGTTTTAATAACTGAGGGCCTTCGTCAGTATTTGTTGCTTGATAAATACCAAACCAATCAACTTGAGTCTGAGCAACGACAAAATCGATGATTTGTTGAAGCTTAGTCAGCTTTTCAGTATTTGTAGCATCATCTGCAACATAATCGTTTAATTTGAATGGTTCATCTTGCAAATAACCAAATAAGCTACACGCCCCCCCCTCGCCTAGCTCAGGAATTTGATACTCCCAACGCACTGCTGGTGAAGCGGACTCTGCAAGATATTGTTCAAGGTTCGATAATTGCTCAGCAACCAAGTTTTCTGGTAATTCAAGCTGTGCAGTAGATAAGTAGTTAGAAATCATTTAGCCATCCAAACATCTATAATGCCAGAATGATAACATGCGATTTTAGTGTGAGCTAGTACTGCTTGCTGTTAATTGATAATAAATTTCGACTTGATTACCAGCACTATTAAATGTCACTTTTGAGGCAACTTCTCTAAGTAAGCACAAGCCTCTACCATGCTCCCTTGCAAGGCTTTGTTGATTTGTTTGCTCTTTACTAAAACCGTTTCCTGAGTCACAAACGGTAAAATATAGAGCACACTCTTCGGGGCAATAACGGATATCAATAATGATTAAAGCATCTGTTAAATTTGCGAGGGCCTCTTCTCGTTGTTGATAATAAATTAAAAAGCCATCTTCTTGATTCTTAATCTCTGAGTCGAGACCTAACACACCGTGATCTAAGGCATTATTATAGGCCTCTGAGAGTATCAAAAAGATATTTGCGCGATGGGCATTTAACCCCGCCACTTTACTTATTACATCAACTACTTCCAACACAGGATCTGTGCTTTTGATTTGCTTTGAATTTAAGCTCAATGAAAAATTAAAGGGTAATGCAGATAGCTGTTCAGACTTTTGCTCAGACTCATCCATAGGTAAACAATTTAATAATACTAAGCTTAAGTCGTCTTGTTGTTTATTGCCGCGGGCAAATTTGTTTACTCGTTCTAATACTTGATTTGAAGAAATATTTGGCTTTGAGCCAAGCACCTTTTTAAAACGCTGCTCACCAAAATATTCATCATTTGGGCTAGTCGTTTCAATAATGCCATCGGTCGCCATCACGATACGAGAAGTATCTTCTACCTCTATGTGAATAAGTGCACGTTCAAATTCATCCTCTTCTAAAATACCCAGTGCCATGTGTTGAGATTCAAGAGTGCGAATGAGTTCTCCATTTTGGTCGATAATATACGTATCAGGTAATCCTCCAAGCCAAGCCGAAACACTTTTCCCGGTGTTACTGAGCTCTATAATGGTGGCAGCACAAAACATATGTCCTGGCAGTAATTTACCTAGTACTGAATTAATTTCTGCAGCAATATCACTGACTGACATCCCCTTACTTACCATTGTATAAAATACCCTTGAAGCAGGAAGTGCTCCGACCGCAGCAGCTAAACCATGGCCGGTAAAATCACCAAGCATGCAGTACAAGCTGCCAATTGGGCTTTGTGCTACCAAAAACATATCGCCATTAAACATAGCGGCAGGTGATAAATGAAAGTCTAAATGCGACGGAAATGACTGTTGGTTTTCGAGGGCGTTATTAAAAATATGTTCGACGATTTCATGTTCGCGCTCGACTTGATTTTGATGATATTCAAGTTGTAGATTTTGCTCTCTTGCCTTTTGGCTTAAATTACGGATCCGGCTATGCGCTTTAATTTTCGCGTTAAGAATGACCTCTTGAAATGGCTTATGTAAAAAGTCATCGCCGCCAACCGCTAAGCAACGCTCAAAACTCGCTTCATCTTCTAAAGAGGTAATAAATATAATCGGTAAGTAAACTTGGCTAAAGCGCTCTTTGATAATCGCTGCGGTTTCAAAGCCGTCCATCACAGGCATAATGACATCGAGTAACACAATATCAATGGTGTGTTCTTCGAGCAGGTTTAAAGCAACAAGCCCGTTTTCAGCGGTATAAACACGGTAGCCCTGCTGCTCTAACATCACGGTTAATAAGCGACGATTTAAGGCAAGATCGTCTACAACCAGAATATTAAGCATCAATCAATATCGAACTTTTTATCAAAACGTGAGATTTGCAGGATTTTTTTCAGTTGCGGTTGGCAATTGCTAATTTGAATTGTTTCAACTTTGCCTGTTAGGTTTTTTTTCATGTTCAGCAACATGCCTAACGCTGAGCTGTCCATGTAATCTGTTTCTCTGAGGTCAATAACCACTTTATCGATATTGTCGTTAAGATCGGCGTACGCCTGACGAAAAGATTGCACCAAATTAAAATCAAATTTTCCTTTGATTTGTACGGTTAATATAGCGCCATCAGCAGAAGTGCTGCGCGATAAACTCATAATAAACTCCTAATAAACAAATCTTTCCTGATACCTAATTAAATATAACCGCTTAGAACAAATAAGCCAAAAATTAAAACACTTAGGATGAAATTTGTTATCATTTAGCCAAGCTTCTACAACGAGATCCACTATGAGCGATAATAATCTAGTTTATTCAACTGCTACGGGTCGCATTGAGCAACCTAAAGAAAGCAAACCAACCCAAGGTAAAATTTTTAAAGACGGCTTTTTGCGTATTGAACGTCAAACCAAAGGCCGCAAAGGTAAGGGTGTCATGTTAGTTGTTGGGATCGACAGCGAACAGCACGACTTAAAAAAATTAGCTAAGACCATTAAAAGTAAAATGGGCCAAGGCGGTGCAGTAAAAGACGGTATCATCGAAGTTCAAGGTGATGACAGAGATAAACTAAAAGCGATTCTCGAAGGACTAAAATTTAAAGTTAAAATTGCAGGGGGCTAATCGCCCCCTTATTTTTGAGTTCTGTATTTTATGAATTCAACGAGTTGAGCTGTTCATAAAGTGCAGGCAACTCATCTTCAGGGATAGGCTTACTATAGTAGTATCCTTGCACAATATAACAGTTGTTATTTTGTAAAAACTCAATTTGTTCAATGGTCTCAACCCCTTCGGCAACAACATTAAGTTTCAACTTTTGCGCCATAGCAATAATCGCAGCGGTAATTTCCATATCATTAGTATCCTCAGGGATATCTTTCACAAACGAGCGGTCAACTTTCAAGATATCCACAGGGAAACGTTTTAGGTAACTTAATGAAGAGTAGCCAGTACCAAAGTCGTCGATTGAAATTGATACCCCCAAGGCTTTTAATTGATGCAGTTGTAAAATAGCGGCTTCAACATGCCCCATCAGCATACTTTCTGTTAGCTCAAGGTGTAAGCGTTTAGGCTCAACCCCTGTTTGCTTGATTATCGTATCAAGAGTCGTCACTAGGTTGGCATCTTTAAACTGGCGAGCCGATAGATTGATTGAAATATTATTCTTCAAATCTTGGCTTGCTAAACGAGCCGCAAATTCACAGGCTTCTCGTAATATCCATGCACCTAACTCAACAATTAAACCGGTTGCTTCAGCAATTGGAATAAATTTCGTCGGTGGGATCATTCCTTCTTCAGGGTGGAACCAACGAATAAGCGCTTCGTACCCAACTACCTGATTATTGCGACAATCCACTTGTGGCTGATAATAAACTCTAAACTGCCCTTCACGGATACCAGTACGTAACTCATTTTCAATAAATAAGCGCTCGTTCGCAGCTGCATTTAATTCTTGGCTATAGAAGTGGAAGGTATTGCGCCCTTTGGCTTTTGCTTCATACATCGCAAGGTCAGCATGTTTAAGTAATTGATCTTCTTCTTGACTATCAAATGGCGCCATAGTGATACCAATACTGGCACTAATGATCACTTCATTATTACCTAATTTGATAGGCTCATTGAGAGTGCGTTGAATCGTATTTGCGACTTCCATGGCGTGTGTTTGATGCTCAATACCACTTAATAATACCGCGAATTCATCGCCGCCTAAACGCGCAATCGTATCTTCTGTACGCAGACGCTTTTTCAGTCGATTAGCAACTTCTACTAGCAACTGATCACCCGCATCATGACCTAGCGTATCGTTGATACGTTTAAATTCGTCTAAGTCAAAATAGAATAAGGCAAATGCATAATGACCACGCTCAGCAAGTGCCATTGACTTGCGCAGCTGCATTCTGAAGAAAGTGCGGTTAGCAAGTCCAGTTAAAGTATCAAAGTAAGCCAGTTGTTCCATTTTACGTTGGCTTTCTTTCACAAACGAAATATCTTGCGCAGATGCCACATAACTGGTGATCTCACCACCATCTTCACGAATTGGTGAAATACTTAGCGAAACCCAAACAGATTGGCGTTCATTAGCTTGTAATAAGGTATCCCCTCGCCAGTAATTACGGCTACGTAAGTCAATATCAATATCATCAACTAAAATAGCCATTTCTTGAGAGATGATATTTAACAGCGGCGAACCAATGAAATGACGCTCTTCGAAACCGGTCATTTCAACCATTTTCGGATTCACGTATTTGATCTCAAAATCTTGGTTCGTGATCACTACACCGGTGCCCGAGAAAGCCACAGCTTTAGATAAGCGGTTAGCTGCCTTTTCAGCTATTTCTTTTTCGCTAATGCGCTGGTTGAGACCATCAATTAATTTACGAATTTCAATAGCCATGTCTCTGAACGAGCCATTTAAGGTACCAATTTCATCTTTATTGGCTTTTGGAAACTCTGTTTGTAATTGCCCTTTGCCAAAACTCACCACCGCGTTAACTAATGAGTGAATACGACGCAGTACTAATTGGTAAAGTGCTTGATGCAATAACAAGGCAACTAAAATAGCGTACAAGATAAACAAGCCAAAGAATTTTACTTTTAGCTCTTCTAGTGCTGAAAGTGCCGACGAACGCTTTTTATAAATACCAATATACCAATTTAGGTTCTCAACTTTACGAATATTGATAATGTGAGTTTCGCCATCTTGGACAAATGAATTTGCAGATTCAGGTAATTTTAAGCGAATCGTTTCAGACACTAGCTTTTGCAGATCGGGATTAACAAAATCTTCTGTCAGTAATTTTTTACCTTCTCGTCCATATTGCTCTAAAGTTGTCCTATCTAAATCAGGGTGAGCTAATAACTGACCTTTTGCATCGAAAACAAATAGATGTTGCTCACGATCACCAATAGGCAGTTGTGCCAATAAAGTTTCAAGAGCAATATCGCTACCTGTTACACCAAAAAATTCGTTATCAAGGTAGATTGGCACAAGTACACTAACGACCCATTTATGCCAAATAGTGTCGTAATACACTTTTGACCATACCGCTTCTCGGCTTGGATTAGTTGCAGCTTGGGCATAATTGAAGGCTTCGTCTTTGGTGAAGTCAAAGTCGCCAGGTACATTTAGCGCCCAGTTTGGTGGCGCTATACGAATAAAGTTGTCTTTCGTAACTAAGTAAAAATTAAAGAAATCTTGAATTAAAGTAGGTGAAACGATTTTCCACAGTGATTCAGAATCGTTTATAAGCTGCTTATAAAATTCAGAATATTTATCTTGAGGGATAAACGCTGCAGATAAACCATTTTCTGAAGTACTGCGGATACTGCCATCAACGGAAAATTTAATATCAGCGCTTCGTTTGCTTTGTAAGTGAGACTCATTGTGAAGCAGTTGGCTGCTTACAACATTATTAGCCTGCTCAGCGATATTTATTTTAGTTTTAATCAGGCGGTTAAATTGACGACTCAAGCGTTCACTCGAGTGTTTTAAAAGTTCATGCTCTTCAAAAACAAGCTGTTTTTCTTCAGATTTAAGCATCAAAGCCGCAGCACATATACCTGCAATCAAACAAATCGCAGAGATCAGCAGCGACAATTTCATACTTAATGAATTCACACCAAAACGTGATGGCGGTCGTCGATACACCACAGGACTACCTTATTAATAATTGTTATTATTTATTGTGCAAAAACAAATATACCAGATTCATTTTTATATTTATAAATTTTTTATGAAGATTAATGAATTTTCTGAATAAACACATATGATTTCAAAATTAGCCTCGATAGGCGGTTGACTTTACATACAAGTGTTTTTACATTAACTCAATGAAACAAATTATCTCTCGCACTTACTTTTCGTTTTTTAGCTTCTTTAAATAGAGGAGGCTTAACTGTTTGCGAGATAAATTCACCGAATAGCTAAAGCCTCCCACTTGGGAGGCTTTTTTGTTTGCGCACTGTTTTGGAATGAGGAAACCAACATGAGCATTGATACATTAAATGCGTTACGACACGATATTAATGAAATAGATTCCGACTTACTTGTCTTACTGGCAAAAAGACGTCGTATCAGCCACAGCGTGGTTGAGTACAAGATAGCCAATAACAAACCAATTCGCGATGAGGCTCGCGAACAAGCATTACTCGAAAAGCTCATTAGTTATGGAAAATCATTAGGCCTTGATGCGTACTACATTAATAACGTGTTCCAAACCATTCTTGAAGATTCTGTTCTAAACCAACAAGCGATGTTGCAAAAAAACCTTAACCCAGAAGCCATGAGCGAAAGTCATCGTGTTGCTTATTTGGGTGGTCAAGGTTCATACAGTCAATTAGCCTGTCATAAATATTTCAGCCGCCGCCCGGGTAAAGTAATTGAAATGGGTTGTTCTAGCTTTGACCAAATCACCGGTAAAGTAGAAAGTGGCCAAGCTGATTTTGGTTTATTACCCATTGAAAACACCAGTTCTGGTAGTATCAATGAAGTATTCGATTTATTACAGCACGCTCAAGTATCAATTGTTGGTGAAGTGACGCACAGCGTTGAACACTGTTTATTAGCGATGCCTGGTACTGAGTTATCTCATATCAATAAAATATTTGCTCACCCACAGCCTTTTGCTCAATGTAGCCGTTTCATTCAGGGCTTAGGTGACATTCAACATGAAACCTGTGATTCAACTTTCCATGCATTGCAATCAGCAGTTGAAACCGCAAACAGTGCCGCTATCGGCTCTGCACAAGCAGGGAAAAACGTCGGTTTAGAAGTGGTTAAATCAGGCTTGGCCAATCAAAGTGAAAACCATAGCCGCTTCATTGTAGTAGCCCGTAAACCTCTTCAAGTGTCGAAACAAATCCCAACCAAAACGAGTTTAATTATGGCCACCAAGCAACAAGCGGGTTCGTTAGCTGACGCCTTAATGATTTTTAAACATCACAAAATTAACCTTGTAAAACTAGAGTCACGTCCAGTACCTGGAAACCCTTGGGAAGAAGTGTTTTATGTAGATCTCGAAGCAAACCTTGATGACTTACATGTTAAACAGGCACTAGAAGAGCTAAAAGAACATACTCAGTACACCCGTGTACTTGGTTGTTATCAAAGTGAGTCTTTGCAAGCTGTAAGTGTTTAACTGACGATCATTACTGATTAATGAAAGGAGCCGCTTGGCTCCTTTTTCGTATAATTTCATCTTAGATACTTGCACCCACAGCCCCGTCTAAGCATAATCTTGAAAACAATTTCAAATTGGATCATTCATGAATTGGTTAGCAGAATTAGCAACTAAAAGAACACCTTGGTTATTATTAGCATTTATTTCACTAGCGTTTGAAGTCACTGCGTTGTTTTTTCAATACAGCATGGGACTTGAACCATGTATTATGTGCATTTATCAACGTACCGCTGTTTTAGGCTTACTTGCAGCAGGTGTGATTGGAGCGATTAACCCACAAAATATGGTTGTTCGCCTTGTTGCATTTGCTACTTGGGGTATCTCTGCAATCTGGGGTTACTTTATTGCTAAAGAACACATTGCAATGCAAAACAATACCGACCCTTTTGCATTTAGCTGCGCATTTGAGCCTAATTTCCCAAGCTTTATGCCACTGCATGAATGGATCCCTAGCTTTTTTGCAGCCACTGGCGATTGCGGCAATATTGATTGGCAATTTGCATCAATGAGTATGCCTGCATGGATGGAGATTATTTTCGCTGCGTTTTCAATAGTCTTTGTAGCCGTTTTATTTAGCCGTTTAGTAACTAAAAAGTCGTTATAATGATTTATTTTTTTACTAGTCAAATCCCTGCTTTAAAAACTTTTAAAGTAAGGCAGCGCCAGCAAATAATTGCACTTGCTCTGGCTCATTTAAGCCCAAGTAAAAAGATTATTTTATCGGTGTGTAAGCTTGCCTTTCTTGCGCCATTATTTTTAGGTTTAGCCTACTTTGAAGGCTGGATGCTGTTACCTTGGTTATTATTAGCAGGCTTAAGTTACCCACTTATCACAACACCTATCGAAAATTTGTTCGCACTAGCGCATTTAGACAAAGCTATCAATGAATTTAAACAGGGCGAATAACGCCCTGTTTAGGGCGTGTTGACCTTTGTGGATTAAAGTTTGTTCACTCTAGGGGCAATTTAATCGCGGCGCGAGATTTGTAACCTAGTGGACTAAGTAAAAATCGAGCAAAGCTACCGCGTTCTGCCCACGCCCTTTAGCTTCATCTATTTAAGTAATAAAAAGATAATCGCCCCTAGGAAGAACCCAAAAGGTAGCGCGTGTTTGGTATGGATGCTGCGTTATCGCCTATTTATGTTGAACAACCACACGACATAGGCTCTGCCTTGCTTAAATACCAAACATACTGCTGCAAAATTAATCACAATAGGTCAACACGCCCTAGTCTTTTAAAGCGTAATTTTCCCCTCAAGTTTAGCAAATACCTTATCGCCTATTCCTTTTACTTCTTTTAATTGCTCTACCGACTTAAACGGACCTTGCTTATTGCGATGCTCAACAATCGCTTTAGCTTTAGACTCACCAATACCCGGTAATTGAGTAAGTTGATCGATGCTAGCTTTGTTAATACTGAGCTTTTGCATTTTAACTTGTGTTGCTTCGGTTGGTTTTACGGCGAATGCCGGTGTTGTAGGCAGTAACGCAATACTCGTGGCAAGTAAAAGACTTGATAGTAATTTCATAATTTCCTCCGTGATGTCCCTCTTGGACAGGTAGTTAGCTATTACCCAACACTCACTCCATCGCTTGTGTTTAACTTTGGGTAACAATATAAATAAAGCTAATGCCCCTATTATTGTCAAATTTGTTCCATAAAAAATTTCTTTAGATACTTGCAAAGTAAGGCCCGAAGCATTACTGTATATAAAAACAGTAATCAAAGTGGCGATTTTACGCTGCAAATGCCACGCTTAAATGCAGGAGAAATCATGGCTGTTGTTGTTAAATATGTTGTAGAAAGAAACGGAGTCGAGCGCATGACGTTTACTACTAAGAAAGAAGCTGATGCGTATGACAAAATGCTCGACATTGCTGAGTCATTAGAATTAATGCTTGAAAAAGTTGATGTACCATTAAGCGAGCAACAAATTGAATCACTAGCGCTTGAAATGGCAAAAGAAAAAGACCAATTTATGGCTGTACTTAAAGGTGCAAAAGAGGTTCCTGCGAAGCCTAAAAAAGCAAAATCAGACGATAACGTTGCAGATATAAAAGAAAAAGCTGCAAGCTAAGCATTGGTTATAAAATTAAAAAAGGGCAACAAATGTTGCCCTTTTTTGTGCTTACTCAAAACTAAAGTGATGACTCAACTTCATCAAATAAATCTGTAATTTCTTTTTTCGGCTCAGTCGTCATTAGGCTCACAACAATAATGGCAATCGTTGATAAAATAAAGCCAGGGACAATCTCATAAATAATTGCACTTAGCGATTGGCCATCGATCTTAATTGGCGCGTAAATCCAAAACAGTACTGTTGCAGCACCGACAACCATACCACTGATAGCGCCTTGTAAGTTCATGCGCTTCCAGTAAAGGCTAAGTAGTACTAATGGACCAAATGCAGCACCGAAACCAGCCCATGCATTACTTACTAAATCCAAAATAGAGCTATCGCGGTCATACGCTAGGTAAATAGCAAACAGAGCAACCAAGATAACACTAATACGACCGACTAATACTAGCTCTTTTTGAGAAGCACTTCGGTTTAAATAAATCTTATAGAAGTCTTCTGTTAGAGAGCTTGAACACACTAGTAATTGCGATGAGATGGTACTCATAATCGCAGCTAAAATAGCAGCCAATAAGAAACCAGCAATTAGAGGATGGAAGATAAGCTCAGACAATACCAAGAAAATAGTTTCTTTATCATCAATTGGCATTTGGTTTTCAAGCATATAAGCAGCACCAAATAAACCTGTTAACACAGCACCAATTGCTGAAAGTGTCATCCACGACATCCCCACACGTCGCATAGTTGGCATATCTTTAACTGAACGCACAGACATAAAACGAACAATAATATGCGGCTGTCCAAAATAACCAAGACCCCATGCCATTGCAGAGATAATAGCAATCGTTGAACCACCAGCAAACCAGTCCATCATATTAAGTGCATGAATTTCAGTTTCTTTTGGTGAGCTTAACAATAAATCATAGCGTGCATTGGCGAGTGTATCCATGAATGGTTGATCAAGCATAGTATATGTCGCAATTGGTACTGCAAGCAGCGAGATAAACATGATACAGCCTTGAACAAAGTCTGTAAGGCTTACTGCTAAGAAGCCACCAAACAAGGTATATAACACTACAACGCCAGTTGTGATATACAGACCCATTTCATAGCTCATATTAAATGAGTTTTCGAATAACTTACCACCCGCGACAACACCTGATGAAGTATACAAGGTGAAGAAAACAATGATTACTATCGCAGAAATAACACGCAGTATATTTTTATTATCATCAAAGCGGTTTGCGAAATAATCTGGAATGGTGATTGAGTCATTCGCTTTCTCAGTATAAACACGTAAACGAGGCGCTACCAAGAAATAGTTAGCCCAAGCACCGAGTACTAGACCTATAGCAATCCAAACTTTGCTTAAGCCGAACAGATACATTGCACCTGGTAAGCCCATTAGCAGCCAACCACTCATATCTGATGCACCTGCTGAAAGCGCAGCAACACTTGGTGATAAATTACGACCACCTAGCATATAACCTGATACATCGTCTGTGGATTGCTTATAAGCGTATAGCCCAATCCCCAACATTACGATGAAGTACAATGCTAACGAAATTATCATTCCTGTTTCCAAATTAGCCTCCAATTATTATTTAATGTTGGCTTTTAATCCGAATAATGACTCGCAAGTTACTTAATTTTAAGACATTATTGGGGTAAAAACCGATATCACTCATGACTATAACATGCTTCTACCCTACAACTCCAATCAAGCCGTTCAGTGGCAGGGTTTACAATTACAACCTTTTCATAACAAAAATGTGATATTTAATCGCTAGTTATAGAATTTCATTACAATTTATCCTAGTCTTAGGATCACAGAAAATCAGTATTTATCCTCAAAAATGAATATTTAATTAATGCTATTTTAGGCACGATGACTTATATTGCTCATGGATAAATGAATTAACCGAAGTGGACTTGCTAGGACTATGTATTTTTACGCTGCACGCCAACCTATTTTAGATAAGGAAAAGAAACTTGTCGGCTACGAACTCTTGTTTAGGGATGGCGTAGATAACGTTTTTCCTGATATTGACGGTGATGAAGCGACATCTCGACTCATTGAAGGTAGTCAGTTCAATTTTGGTTTAGAAGATTTAACGGATAACAAACCAGCCTACATTAATTTCACCTTAGAGACACTCCAAAAAGGCTACCCACTTTTACTGGGTAAAGAGCAAGTAGTTGTCGAAATTCTTGAAACGATTCAACCGGGTAAACGTTTACTAGCAATGGTTCAAGATTTAAAAGAGCGCGGATATACGCTTGCCCTTGATGATTACATACACCAACCTGTTTGGCGCCATTTTTATCCGTATATCGATATTATCAAAATTGACTTTTTAACCTGTGATAAAGAGTCTATTGAATCCGTCGTTGAGGCAATCAAACCTCACCCGCACATCAAGTTACTCGCCGAGAAAGTTGAAACATACGAAAAATACCAACTTGCTTTGGACATGGGGTTTAGCTATTTTCAAGGCTTTTTCTTTTCAAAGCCTGAAATGGTGCAAAGTAAAACTTTACCACCTTCTGAGATGGCTCTTGCCGAGCTTTTATACGAAACCTCAAGTATTGATTTAAATCTCAGAAAAATCACCGAGGTATTTGAACGAGACGTTAACTTATCTTACAAGTTGTTACGCTATTCAAACTCAGCAGCTTTCAAACGCAGAGCTGAAATTAGCACGATAAAACAAGCGCTGATTGTTTTAGGCAGTGAAGAAATCAAACGTTTCTTATCACTTTTATTTGCTGCACAAGTTGCGGCAGATAAACCTGCAGAGCTGATACGTTTATCACTAACCCGCGCCCGTTTTGCTGAGTTATTAGCAATAAGCCATGGCAAGTTACGTGATACGGGTATGGCATTTTTAACCGGTATGATGTCGTTAATGGACGCTATCCTCGATGAAGATATGCCAAGCGTAATGGGTAAACTTCCTCTTACAAATGAAATCAAAGGTGCTTTGCTTCATGGTGAAGGATTACTAGCGACTTATTTACGCTTAGTAAAATTTTATGAACAAGCTGAGTGGGATAAAGCAAAGGATATTCAAGAAGAACTCGGTCTTAAACCCGAAGAAGTACCTGATGCTTACCACGATGCATTAAGCTGGTCTAATGAACAAATGGGTGTATTTGGAGATTAACTTCCCCCATATAAACATAAAAATGCCAGCAATTGCTGGCATTTTTATTGGTTTGATTTTTTAGGTTAGAGATTTTCTAGGAAATCTTCATCAAAATCATCGGGTTCTTTTTCTACTGGTGGATTACCATCATGTAGCTCATATAATTGACGCTGGAAGTAGATATCCTTCATAAAAATGTAAGGGTCTAACGACTCATTTAATAAGCTCTCTTGCGGCATCAACGAGGCACGTGCTTCAACGGCTTTTAGCGCAAATACCAGAATAGTTTGTGGTGTGGTTAGTGTAATTTCAGGTAGAACGAAGTTATCTACCACATCACCAGTTAGATTTCGTGCTGTACTTGGCCCCATACCTGGGATCATTAAATAAGCACCATCACCGACTCCCCATACACCTAGGGTTTGACCAAAATCTTCATCGACAATTTCTAAACCAAGCGATGAGGCTACATCAAATAAGCCAAGTAGACCTACCGTAGAGTTCACTAGAAAGCGCGCTAAACTAATACCCATATTACCTGGTTTACCCTGCAGACCAGCATTGACCATATCTGTCGGCGCTGTAATGTTATCAGTAAAATTAACAATACTGCGTCTAACAGGGGTTGGTGTCACTGTGACATAACCAACGGCTGCTGGACGAAGAATATAGGCATCAAGCACGTCCATATTAAAATCATACATAGGACGGTTAAACGACTGTAATGGGTCTCGCTCATCCACTTTTTCTTCAGGTATCTGTGCGCATCCTGCAAGTACTAAAAAAAAGATAAAAAATATACTGTGCCTAAACATCGGCTATCCTTACGGTATTAACTCATTAATTAGCAGTGAATATTCTTTAACGTTTGCACGCTCTAAGACATCCGACTTGCCTTCCAACTCGCCGCTTGAAGTTACCACAGTTGCATCTTTTGATAAACGCGCAGTTAAAATAATTTTATCGACACTAGATAGATTCAGACCTTCAACCATCGCATTCGTATCACTTAAAATCACTGTTAACGGAAAACTATACTCTGTCATTTTAACTACAGCCAATGGCATTTGCGGGCCACTTGCCGCTTTAGCAAAAATAAACAATGTACCGTTTTGCGGCTGTGAATCGGCAAGTGCAGGGTCTAAATCAACTGTGATGCTAATTTCACTGCTTGTAGCCTCTGCTAATTCAGTCTTTTTGACTTGCTGATCATTACTTAAATGGGCATCGATTTCGGCAATACGCTCTGCAATCATGCTATAACGTGGGTCGCTTTGCTGCATACTTGCAAGCAATACTTCAAATGCTGTTTTAGCTTGAAGCCAATCTTTACGCTCATAAGCAATCAATGCTAATAATGAGATTGCATCAATATTAGTTGGCTCTGCTTTTAGCACTCTTGATAACATAGTCGCTGCTCGAGACATATTCGCATCACTGCCTTCCATTAGCAAAACTTGCGAGTAGCTGATCAGCACTTGTTTGTTATCAGGATTCATTTTAAGCACTTTATCAAATGACTGCATTGCCATATCAAATTCATTTAATGACATAGCAACACGACCTAGTAGCATCCACGCCACTTCATCGTCACCACTTTGATCAAGCTTAGTACGCAGTGCTAAAGCGAAAGCTTGTAGCTCATTCGGTGTTAAAGGCTCACCTTCTTGCATAACGGCACGCTCACCGTATGACTTAAGATTAGCCATCGCGTAATGCCAGCCTTTAATTTGCTGCTGACTACCGGTATAACCATAAAAGATAGCTGTTAAAACAATCAAAAAGCCTGCGCCAGTAAGGGCAAAAATACGGTTATTACCTTTACTGTTCAACGCTTTTTCAGGCGACAACTCATTGAGTAAACGACGTTTTTGTTCGATAACTGACTCATCGTGCATTTGTGCATCAATACGTTGGTTATCGAGTTCAGTTTTAAGTTCATCTAAACGTTGATGATAAATTCGGATTAACTCCGAGTTTGCATTGTGATCAAGACGTTGAATACGCTCACGTTTAAAAAACGGTACGACAACAAATAGCAATGCAATCAGTGTGAGTAAAACAAAAGAAGCCCACATTAATGCCATCTAGCTTTGCTCCTGACGTTGATTTTGTTCAATTAATTTTGCAAGTAATGCTTCGTCTTGCTCTGTCCATGTTTGTTTCACTGATGCCTTGCGTTGGCGTAAAACAATAAAGCCAAAGCCAAGAACCACAATCAATACAGGCAATACCCACAATACCAAGGTTGCTGGTGTGACTGGTGGATCGTAGTGTACGAAGTAACCATAACGGTCAATCATGTAATCAATGACTTCATCTTTGCTTTTGCCATCTTTTACCAGCGCTAACACCTTATCGCGTAAGTCTTTGGCTACAACCGCGTCTGAGTCAGCTATATTTTGGTTTTGACATTTTGGACAGCGCAGCTCTTTGGTTAGCTCACTAAAGCGAACGGCTTGTTCTTTATCATCAAATTGATACTTGTCTTGCTCTGCAAATGCTGTAAACGTGATAAACAAACTTACTAAAAAGATCACGAGTCTCATTACTGTAACTCCTGCATTAACGGTGCGAATTTAGCACGCCATACACGCGGATTAATATCACCTGTATGGTGCAGCAAAATAGTGCCTTGCTTATCGACTAAGAAGGTTTCTGGCGCACCAGAAACCCCTAAATCAAGAGCTAAAGTGCGCTTTAAATCTAAGATATTAAATTGATACGGGTCGCCGGCACGATTAAGCATGCTAGTTACGTCTTCACGTAGTGCGTTAATATCAAACTGACCATCGAAATCAGGGTCATAGCCTTGTTCATAGTATAAACCAACGATCTTAACGCCCTGCTCTCTAAGCTCAGTCAAGTAACCTAACTCAGCTAAACAAGTCGGACACCAAGTACCCCATACATTAAGTAGGTAAACTTCACCTTTTAAATCGGCGTCAGTCCAACGCTTTGACTCATCCATCAAATCTGGCAAGTTAAAAGTAGGCATAGCCTGCCCAATACGCCCTGTTTGTAACTCACGAGGATTAGCAAACAAACCTTGATATAAAAACACACACAGTAAAACGAACACCAATAAAGGTGCTAGTGCGATGAGTTTGCGATTCATACTAAAGCCTCCTGCTTAGTCGACTTCTGGCGATAGCGTTTATCACCAAGCACTAAAAAGCCTGCCAGTGAAATCAAGATACCACCGAGCCACATCCAACGAACATAAGGTTTATGATAAATACGTAACGACCAAGCACCTTGGCTTAATTGCTCACCCAGTGCTAGGTATAAGTCTCGTGTAAAACCGGCATCAACAGCCGCTTCTGTCATAAATTGCATACCAATGTCATAACGACGCTTTTCAGCATGTAAAACGGTCACTTTTTTATCGTTTTTCAGTACAGTGACGACACCTGCATGACCACTATAGTTTGCGCCACGAATTGTTTTAACACCGTCAAATCGGTACTGGTATTCATTTAAAGCCACGGTTTCGCCAGGCTTCATTGATACATCACGCTCAACTGAGTAAGCAGAAGTTAACGTTACACCTGCAATCACGAATGCTAAACCAATGTGACCTAAAACCATCGCCCAGTAACTTAGCCCTAGTCGTTTAAAGCCTTCGCCTAGAGAGCTATGAATAGTCACTTTTGCAGCTAAATCAACAAGAGTGGTAACAAAAATCCATACCGCCAATGCTGTTGCAATAAAAGTAATTGGCGCAATCACGTCGTAGCTTGAATACAACCATGCCGCCGTTGCAACTAAACTTATTGCTGCCGACAGAACAAGTTTATTCTGCAGCATTGACCATTTGTTTTGTTTCCAACGTAACAGTGGACCCATACCCATTAAAATGGCAAATGGCACTAGTAGAATAGCAAACATCTTGTTGAAGAAAGGCTCACCAATCGAAATACTGCCTAAGCCAAGCTCTTTGTGGATCATTGGCAGTAAAGTACCTAGAAGTACAATCAGCGTTGCCACAACTAAAAATATATTGTTTAACCAAAGGGCAACTTCACGTGAGGCAAACTTATAACGGCCCTCACTTTTCACCTGTGAAACACGCAGTGCATACAGCGATAAACCGCCACCCACAACAATCGCTAAGAAAGCTAAAATGAACATACCGCGATTAGGATCTGACGCAAAGGCATGCACAGATACAATAATGCCCGATCGAACAATAAAAGTACCCAGTAAGCTTAGAGAGAATGCCGCAATAGCCAGTAACACTGTCCATGACTTAAATACACCACGTTTTTCTGTGGTTGAGAGTGAGTGTAATAGCGCTGTTGCCACAAGCCATGGCATTAAAGAAGCGTTTTCAACGGGATCCCAGAACCACCAGCCGCCCCAGCCTAGTTCTGAGTATGCCCACCAACTACCGATGGTAATACCTAAAGTTAAAAATCCCCATGCAGCCATAGTCCAAGGACGAGACCACTTGGCCCAAGTGTTATCGAGTTTACCAGTAAGTAGCGCAGCGATTGCGAATGAGAAAGACACTGATAGACCTACGTAGCCCATATAAAGCAATGGCGGGTGAATAATCATACCTGGGTCTTGCAGTAATGGATTTAAATCGCGACCTTCAACTGGGAAATACGGCAATAGACGTTCAAATGGGCTCGACATTAACAAGGTATACAGCATAAAGCCGACACCTAAAAAGCCTAACACACCAAGCACTCGGGCACGTAAAACCCAAGGCAATGATTGCGAGCGCATAGCAACAACGGCTGTCCAACCTGCTTGCATCACTAACCAAAGTAAAATTGCTCCTTCATGACCACCCCATGTCGAAGTGATTTTGTAGTACCAAGGTAAGGTGCTACTTGAGTGATAAGCAACGTACGATACGGTAAAGTCGTCGGTTAAACTGGCATAAATAAGTGCTGCAAATGATAAAAGTACAAATACGAACTGCCCAATTGCTAATGATGGAGCTGCGCGCATTAAACGTAAATTGCCGGTATGCGCCCCCCACAAAGGAAAAATACACAGTAAAACACTGAGCACCATAGCCAGTGTTAAAGAAAAATAACCGAGTTCTGGGATCATATTAATTACCGTTCTCTAAGTTATACGTCGGTTTTTCGTGTTTAATACCTTTCACTGCTTCTGCAACTTCTGCTGGCATATACTCTTCATCATGCTTTGCAAGAACTTCAAAGGCATCAATTTCATTCGCTTTTACTAACACGCCCTGCGCCACAATCCCTTGGCCTTCACGAAATAAGTCTGGCAAAATCCCTTGATAATTAATGGTCACCATAGGGCCTTTATCTATTAACTTAAAGCTTACCTTTAAGCTTGATTCATCTCGAACAACTGAGCCTGGCACAACCATGCCACCTATACGTAGCTTCTGACCGATGTGCGGTTTTTCTTTATTTGGTCCTTTACCCTCAACAAGTTCACTTGGGGTATAGAATAGATTGATGTTTTCTTGCAGTGCATAAAGCACTAAACCAATGGTTGCACCCACACCAAAAATAATGGCTACAACAGCTAATAAACGTTTTTTACGTCTTGGATTCATTGCCCTGCCTCTTGCTTCGCTTTCTTAATGCGCTCTTCACGTTGTGCTTGCTGCCTAACTGAAGAGAAAATACGCTTTGTATCGTTTAACGAACTAAATAAAATACCGAGTAAAATCAATGCACAGCTGCCAAAAGACAACCACACATAAAAGCCATAGCCACCCATGGCAATAAAATCTGAAAAAGAATCAAACTGCATGATTAACCTCGCTTAAGCATATCACGCACCCAAGGG
This sequence comes from Pseudoalteromonas sp. HF66, assembly GCF_011806445.1. Classification (NCBI taxonomy): domain Bacteria; kingdom Pseudomonadati; phylum Pseudomonadota; class Gammaproteobacteria; order Alteromonadales; family Pseudoalteromonadaceae; genus Pseudoalteromonas; species Pseudoalteromonas sp. HF66. The sequence goes on along the minus strand of NZ_JAATOU010000004.1, from coordinate 167,005 downwards.
CGGTGCTTTTCACGTTGTAAAATTTCGTTTTTAAGGCGGATTAAAGTCACAACCCCAACAAAACCTGCAAACGCAACTATGTTCACCATTAATGGCCAAAACATGCTTGGATCAATGGCTTTAGTATCAAACTTTGTAATGGTTGCACCTTGGTGCAAGGTATTCCACCACTCTACCGAGAAGTGAATAATCGGTAAGTTGATAACTCCAACAATCGCTAAAATACAGGCGGCACGACCCGCTGCTTTTTTATCTTCAAAAGCATGATAAAGCGATAACACACCCAAGTATAAAAATAACAGAATGAGCTCAGAGGTAAGACGCGCATCCCACACCCACCATGCGCCCCACATAGGCTTACCCCATGCTGCGCCGGTAATTAGTGCTATCGCTGTCACACATGCCCCAACTGGTGCAATTGCAATTACAGCAAGTTCAGCATTACGTAATTGCCATACTAGTGCGATCACTGCTGCAATCGCCATAGAAGAATAAGCGCCCATTGATAAAATTGCTGAAGGCACATGGATAAAAATAATTCGGTAGCTATCTTTTTGTTGGTAATCGGCTGGAGCATAAGCAAGCCCCCAGACCCATCCAACAATCATACAGACCACCGTAACGACGGCGAAATAAGGCAGTAAGGTGTTACACAATTGGTAAGCACGATCTGCTTTTGCGTAGGGATGTAACCACTTCCACATATTAACTTACACTCACTTTCAATGCTGACGATATGGCAATTGGCGCCGCTATAATCGCTACGATTAGCATGGCACCAAGAATTGCAAGCTGTCCGCTATAGGCAAGCTCCATAGAGCTGGTATCAATAGCAGAGGTTGCAAAGATTAGTACAGGGATATACAAAGGCAAAACAAGCAAACTCATTAGAATGCCGCCTTTTTGCAGTCCCACAGTAAGTCCAGCGCCAATTGCGCCAATGAAGCTAAGCAATGGTGTCCCCAACAATAACGTGAGAACAGTTGCTAAAAGCGCTGAACTTTCTAAATTCAATAACAAAGCAAATACCGGTGTCATTAACACTAAAGGCAGCCCCGTAATAACCCAATGAGCCGCAACTTTTGCAAGCACTGTCAACGGTAATGGATACGAAGAGGCAATTAATTGCTCTAATGTTCCGTCGTGATAATCATCACGAAATAGTTTATCTAGGCCTAACATTGTCGATAGTAACGCAGCAACCCAAATAATACCCGGAGCCATGCGAGCTAGCAGTCCAGGCTCAGGGCCAATTGCTAACGGAAAAAGTGTAATAACAATAAGAAAAAACAAGATGGGGTTAACGATTTCAGCACGCTGACGAAACGCTAATTTCAGATCTTTAGAAAAAACCGCAGAGAATAATTGCCAATACGAATGCTGCTTTACCATCAGTGGCGATACTCCAAAGTCACTGTTTTTAGGTCACTAAATTGTGTCGTTAAATCTTGGTGGGTGGTTAAAAGAATTGCGCCGCCAGCATTTAAATGCTCAACAAAGCGTTCTTGCAAAAATGCTACACCGCTTTTATCAAGAGCCGTAAATGGCTCATCAAGGATCCATAGCTTGGCACTATTTAACCACAACCTTACTAAGGCTACACGGCGCTGCTGTCCTGCTGACAACATGCGAACAGGCACATCTTCAAGGCCAACTAAACCTATTTTTGCTAGGATCGGATATAAGTCTTGCTTGCAATCATAACCATTAATTTTTAGCCAAAATGCAACATTCTCAAGGGCAGTGAGTTGCGTATTTACACCGGTTTTATGGCCGATGAACATTAGCTCTTGTGCATATTCATCATAGTATTTTGTAATCGAACGCTCTTGGTAAAAAACATCGCCTTCATCTGGCATAGCGAAACCCGCGATAATGCGCAATAATGATGTTTTACCAGCCCCATTCGGACCAGCTAACTGCATAATTTGCCCCGATTTCAAGCTGAAATTAAGATCCGCAAACAAACAACGATCTTGCTTGATGCAGGTGACGGCCTTAATGTGTAACAAGATGACGATTCTCTATACCCAAAATTAGGCGTTAGTCTACCATAATGATAGGGTAATACGAATATTGCTTTAAAACGATTAACTTATATTTGATCTAAAATAATGAATAAACAAAGCCAGTTGACTCTCAGCACTCAGCTTAATCTAGACCCAAAAGCAATAAGCAGTGCATCAGAACACTCACCAAATGATGCCTTAAAAATGCTGGCTGAGCAGAGCCTAACTGCCCGTAATATTGTGATTGGTAAGCACAGCGTGCAAATGGACGTGCTAATCAATAACTCATGGCAAACTTTACGCTTATCAACAGAGCAAGAGAATCTCAAAACTGAGCGCTTTTTAGCGGCCAACATTCAATTAAGTAGTGATGGTAAACAGCTGACTATCACACCATCACCGCTGACGATTACACTTGGCAAAAGCCAGCAGTTACAAGCACTACTGAACTTGCTAACGCAAGGGAGTGCAAATACAAATCTGCCACACCCAGCTCAAATTGCGCCAAGCAAACCTTTACTACAACTACCAACATTAAAAACAGAGTTTACTCTTAACAATAGCCTCGTTGCTCTTTTAAAAGCTGAAGCACCACTTAAAGCCATTTTGCTGCCTGCTACCAATCAACAAAACAGCTTTAACTTAAATATTATTAATCGCTTTGGCGATTCATTGCATCAACAAAGTGTTAACCAACAAAAAGTAGCCGAGTTGGTGGCTAAGCTAACCCCTGAAATGAACTTAAAACTAGCTGGGCAGCAAGTGCAACTGAGTGTTGCTAACAAACAACAAAACGAATTAATTCTACCTCTTTCAAGAATGTCGCCAAAGCAAGCCAAACAGATTCAAGCCCAGTGGCAATTTCACCCGCATGCATTAAAACTAATCCCCCAGCAAGTTAAAAATACTGTTGAACTGATAAATAAAGCACCTGTGCAACAAATACTGTTAAAGAATTCGCTGTCTGAAACATTTAACCAAGCATTAAAAAGCCAAGCTGTTGAACCTAAGAATACGTTGTTAGCACCATCGAGCAGCTCAAATTCACCAATTAGCTCTTGGCTAAAAGACAGTTTTGCTGATTTAAAAACGCGTATTAGTGATGCAGTGCGCTATTTTGAAAAACTCCCTGCTACCACAAAAGCTGCTGTTAACCAGTCAACGCATCAGCTGATTGAAAGCAAAAACATGATTAACCAGCTAGGCTTTAATGCTAATAAAATCAATATAATAAAGTTTGCCGCTGTTCAACAAACCGCGCCACAATACGCTGCGTTCCAAGTAGCGCAAAAAGCCAGTGGGCCAGTTACAGCTAATACGCCATTACCTACGTCTAAACAGACAGAATCATTAACCGAAAGTCAGTCTGCAAAGCAAGTTAGTTTACCCGTAAGCTATAACAAGGCGGCACCTTTAATACAACTATTGCAGCGAATAAAAGTCAGTTTAGAGCCGCTTGTTAATGCACAAACTCAGGCGAGTCAATCATCAACAAACAGTAGCAAAACACAACCTTCTTTGCTGAGCACAGATAATACTTTGCAAACAGCGCCTACAGACAACAAAGCTGTTAATACACTGAGTTCTGGTAAGCCTGTACCTGAACAGCTTGCTCAAGTTAAAAGTAATCTTGCAAATTCAGTAGTTAAAAATAGCAGTGAGCAGGTTATACAAACTAAACAAGCGACATTAAACTCAGCGACTCGAGCACTTAGTGAGCAAACCGCAGGGTTACAAAAAGTTGCTCAGCAGCAAACTCAATTACACGCCCCTTTTTTAGCTTTGAAAGAACCGAACTTGAGTCAGCCATTATTGCCGATAAGACCGATTGAAGCGGCACTGATTTCGAAACTATTACCGCTTCCTGAAAGCAAGCCTGTAGCAAGCATACCTCTACCGGTGCAATTAACAGAAAAACTTGTAGCACTGAGTGAACAAAATACATCATCTTCAGTAGATTTAAATCGACTCGTTAATCAAGCATTTAATCGCATGATCTCGAGTCAAAACATGCACCCTACAACGATTGAACGAGAACTTTTAAGTATCCTCAGGCCAACAGCGCTGCCTAGCCAAACTCAGCAAGCAAGCTTTAGCCAAGGGTTAGAACAATTAGCAGTGGCTACACTTGCCGCACCAATTATTAACCAAGCACCAACCAACCTTAGTTTTAATAATCAGACAGGTCTTGATGCCTTACTGCAAGTGTTAGTGCCCAACTTTAAAGCCGTTAACGGCAGTAAGTTACTAGAACAGCTACAGCAGCCTGCGATGCAAGCTATGGCAGCTGAAGCTTCACAACTAAAAAACACTTTGGCTCAAGTGCAAACAACGCCCATCAATCAGCAACAAGATAACAGTGCTTTGGCGCAGTTTTTCTTGCCGATGAAGTTACCTCCTGATACTGGGCAAACAGAAATCAGCTTAGGGCAGTATAAAAAGCCAAGTAAAAATAAACTCGAAGCTAAGAATGTCTGGTTTGTGCGGTTGAACTTTGATTATGCCCAGCTTGGCAAGTTACAAATTACCGCAGAGGTGATGGATAAAGCAGTTGATTGTCAGTTACTCGCTTCTTCACAAGAAGTAACCGCACTTGCTCATCCGCACTTAGAAACACTGCGTCATAAATTAGCTGGCCATGGCTTAAATGTAGGCGAGCTAAACTTGCAGCAAGGTACATCAAGCCACCAAGCTTTTTATAAATCGCATGCGATTATTAATATTAAGGTGTAATATTTATGAGTGAACAATCGGTGCATAAATCAGCAATTGGCCTACTATATGAAGCAGGCAGCTCACCACGAGTAACCAGTAAAGGCTTTGGTGAATTGGCTGAAGAAATCGTTAAACTTGCTGAGCAAAAAGGTATTTTGATACACCAAGATGCTGACTTAGCACAAACCTTATCGCATCTTGAGTTAGGTGAAGAAATTCCAAAAGAGCTTTACTACGTGATTGCAGAGTTAATTGCTTTTTCGTATGTATTACGTGGTAAATTTCCACCGGGTTGGCAAGATTTTCAGGGTAAGCTCAACATTCAAGCTTAGGGTTCAAAAACTCAAATAAAAAAGCGCCTCATTGGGCGCCTTTTTGTTTATGAAGTGACATGAGCAGCTCTGCTTCGGCTCTGGGTAATTCACATTCACGAATTATTTCTTCTAAATCAGCACCTAGCTCAACCATTTTTACCGCTCGCGAATAAATTTTCGCATTCGGATCATCATATTTTTGTGCATCTTGCAGCTGCTCAAGCTCTTTACTTTTCTCTTCAACAGCGACAACTCGTTTGCCAATACTAAGCATTCCGGCACGCATTTCAGCCACTTCGCTACGCAAAATACTCAACTGTTGCTGAGCTTCTTGTAGCTGTTTTTGCTTGGCTTGAATCGCCAGCGCTTGCTTATTGTTATTGACAAAAATAAGCCCCAAACACACTAATACAAGCAAGATTGAGGCACCAAACAAAGAGTATAACAGCATATAATTTCCAAACGCTTATAGTGCGCTTAGCTCGTCCCACTCATCGTCATTTAATAATTTATTAAGATCAACCAAGATCAATAACTCACCATCACGGTTTGATACGCCTTGGATAAACTTAGCACTCTCTTCAGTGCCAATATTTGGCGCACTATCAATTTCAGAGCTACGCAGGTAAACCACTTCAGCAACACTGTCGACTAAAATACCGATCACTTGCTTTTCTGCTTCGATGATGACGATACGTGAATTATCAGTTACCTCTGCGCCCATCAGACCAAAACGCGCACGAGTATCAATAACAGTAACAACATTACCGCGTAAGTTGATGATACCTAACACATAAGAAGGCGCACCTGGCACAGGAGCAATTTCTGTATAGCGAAGTACTTCTTGTACTTGCATTACATTAATGCCGTACGTTTCTTCTTCAAGTTTAAAGGTTACCCATTGTAACACTTCATCGTTGCTATCAGCGTTTTTATTTGCTGACAGTAGTCTTTCTTCACTCATGCTATTACTCCGTAAAAATAGTTACTGCTCACGGCTGTCTAAGCCCTGCTCTAGCAATTGATTTAAATTTTCAACGTCAATCAAGGCGCACATTTTCTCTTTGATGACACCTGCAAGCCAAGGCCGCTTACCTGATTTCGCTCGCCATTTTACATCTTCTTTACGAAGCGTAATATTATTTACGAGCTTTTCAGCCAATAATCCCCATTGACTGTCGCCTAAGGTGATTAAATACTGATAATTTAGTGATTGTTCTAATTTTTCATCATATTTTTCTGGCATTACCCAGCGTGCTGTGTCAACAACATTAAGCTTTTCTTCTCGGTTAAGCATTACACCTTTAAACCATTTAGGCTTGCCAAATAATTGATTAACCTCTCCCAGCTGATGAATTCCCCCTAATGCTTTTAAAGGTACAGCAAGAGTTAAACCCGCCACTTCAAAGAACAACGCCTGAAATTCACCATCAAAATAGTCTTCTTGACGATCAGACGAAGTTTTTGCAACCAGTTCAGCTTTAGGTTCTGCAACTATATCTTTGATATTAGCTTGGTTCTCGGTTTTCTCAAGCTCTTTAGTCGGTTCAGGGGTCGGTAAAGCAGATTTTGGTGTAGGCTGAACCTCTGTCAGCTTTTCTTCTGTCTTAGTTTCAGGCTCTTTAACCTGCTCCAGTAACTTTGCAACCGGCTCTAGATTTTCTTCAGTAGGCTCATCTTCACACAACAAAGCGCCCAAATATTGGGTCATCACTTTTTCATTGGCAAATAAATGCTTACTCATCTTTAACCCTGTGCAATTAAGTAATCAAGCAGTGCGCGATATGCAAACACGCCACGTGAGCGTGGGCAAAATTGAATCGGCACCTGTTGTGCTAAACTAGCATCTCGAAATTTTGTATCGACGGGCACCACGCCTGACCATACTTTATCTTTGTAATTATCCTGCAGAGTCTTATAAGCTTCAAGTGATGCTTTAGTACGTTTGTCGTACATTGTTGGAATAATCGTATATTGGTACTGTTTTGCTTGCGATGTTTGCATCAGCTCCATCGTACGCATCATACGGTCAAGACCTTTCAAGGCCAAAAACTCTGTTTGTACTGGTACTAATATCCGTTCGCTCGCTGCAAGTGCATTCACCATTAAAACACCTAAAACAGGTGGGCAATCAATAATTGCATAATCGTAATGGTCACTAATTTTAGCTAGTGCTTTTTTAAGTATCAGACCCATACCATTTTTATTGCCCATGCTTCTATCTAGCGTAGCAATTGCCATTGTCGCCGGTAAAATGTCAAGATTCTCTAGCGTAGATGGGCACAGAGCCTGTAAAACTTCTTCACTGGCCATACTATTGCCGCGTGCAAAGATATCATACACGCTGACTTCAAGCTCTTCAGAGTCAATGCCAAAATAATAAGTTAATGATGCGTGCGGATCAGTGTCAATAAGTAACACTCGTTTTCCTTGTAAAGCAAGAATGCCAGCAAGGCTAACAGCTGTTGTTGTTTTCCCTACCCCACCTTTTTGATTCGCTACGGTCCAAACTTTCACATCACACCTTATTATTGTTCATTGCGCGTGGTAATCCTAATGCCACCGTGCGGTAATTGAATCACTTTAATGCTGTTATCATCACTTGGCAACTCAATTTCTGTCGTCTTTTCCGGTTGATTTTGTGATTCTTGTTCAGTACTTTGCGGCTCTTCGGGGGGTAAACCATACTTCGATAACGCTACGACCACTTTACGGTTCTCCGCGCGACCTTGCTCAGTGTCATTACTAGCGAAAGGTGAATATTCACCATAACCTTCAATAGCCATTCGAGCAGGATTAATACCTAAACTCTCAAGTTCAACAAGTATTGATGTTGCACGGGCTACCGATAACTCCCAGTTAGAGCGAAACATTTCATTACGAATACCTTCGTTATCAGTATAACCACGCACGCGGATATAGTTATCAACAGGCGCTATAATATCTCTAACTAAACCTACAACTTCCTTTGCACGTTGCTGTGCAACAGCACTGCCCGAAGAAAACAACATACCTGAGCTTAGTTCAATAATAAGCCAGTCTTGATGAAGCTCTAAACTTGCTTCACCATCACGAATTTCATCAATGAGTGCAGATTGTAGTTTAGTTAGCAAACTATCAAGGGGCTTGCCTAGATGCTTTTTATCAATATTACTCGTTTCACTTTGCCCATCAAGTAATTCAGGCCCTTGCTCATCCTTTCGGATACTTTCACCGTAAAGGATGTCTTTTTCTGGACTGACTCTGTCTGTTAAAATTCCGGTGCCGTTCACTCCGGTTCCAACTTGCTGTTGCTCACGAGCTGATTTCTCGAAAACCTGCTCAAGCGAATCGGAGAGAATTTGAAAGTCTTCATTTTTATTAATTGCTATGGCATACATGACCACAAAAAAAGCAAACATGATAGTCATGTAATCGGCATAAGAAACAAGCCAACGCTCGGTATGTTGGTTTTTTGACGTGTTATGACGCAGACGACGGCGCATCATAATAAATTACTCTTCAACTAAGCTTGGACGCTCAACACGGTACGCCTCAAGTTTTAGTTCTATATTCAGTGGGCTTTCACCTTGCGAGATAGCAATAATGCCTTCAGCAAGTAATTCATGATACAGCATCTTTTGTTCAATTTGCTGCTTTAACTTATTGGCCATAGGTAAGAATAATAAATTAGCTAAACCTACACCGTAGATGGTAGCGATAAAAGCGGTGGCGACACCCGCACCCAATTTTTCAGGATCTGTTATAAATTGCATTGCCTGAATCAAACCAAGTACCGCACCTAAAATACCAATTGTTGGGCTATAACCCCCCATCGCTTCATAAACTCGGCTAACCTCTAACAAGCGCTCTCGTTCAAGCATTAAGTCAATTTCAAGGGTATCTCTAAGCTTTTGCTCATCGATACCATCAACGAGTAGGCTCAACCCTTTTGCCGCGTATGGGTCTGTATGAGTAAGTGCCTCAGATTCAAGCGCTAAGTAACCTTCTTGGCGTGCTTTGTGCGACCAGCGCTTTACTTGTTCGATAGCTGCATCAATATCATGATATGGCGGAAAGAACACCCAATGACTAATTTTGAGTGTTTTTGCAAAAACACTACCAGGGGTCTGGAGCATAACAGCCCCAAGCGTACCGCCAAGAACAATAATCAGCGCAGGTCCATTGAACAAAGCTGTGACAACGCCGCCTTCTAATGCATAACCAAATGCAATAGCACTAATTGCGATAATTAAGCCGAGAAAAGACAGCTTATCCACAGCCAGTCTCACGCGTTAGGCGGGCTGCAACATCTGTGAGCGCTAAGCTTTCACTAGCCAAACCAGCATTCGCAACGGCTTGTGGCATACCATACACTACACTGGTTTTTTCATCTTGCGCCCAAATAGTTGCACCGACTTGCTTAAGCATACGCGCTCCATCACGACCATCAGCACCCATACCCGTTAACACCACGGCTAGAACATCACCGCCATAGGTTTTTGCTGCACTCGCAAAGGTGACATCAACACTTGGCTTATAAGTAATACGTGGGCTATCATCTTCAAACACACGTAATGTACGAGAGCCGCTGCGCCCTTCAATCAACATTTGTTGACCACCTGGCGCTAAATAGGCTGTACCTGGCATTAAGCGGTCACCATTTTGCGCTTCTTTCACATTGATTCTGCATAAACCATTGAGGCGTGCTGCAAAAGCAGGAGTAAACGCAGCTGGCATATGTTGAATAAGCAAAATAGGATGCGGAAAGTTAGCAGGCAGCTGAGTTAAAATGGTCTGTAGCGCAACCGGCCCACCAGTTGATGTACCAATAGCAACCAATTGATATTGCTTGCCCGAAGCTCGAATTTTACTTGTACTCGATGACGATTCCGCAGGCGAACTAGCAGGAGCTGAACGGCTAAAGCTGCGATCAGGCTGAACAATACCGCTGCTAGTACTTGTAGCGCTACTGCCCCTTGGTGCAGGAGCCGGAGTTGGTCTCGAAATAGGTGTCGGACGCGAAAAACGAGAGAGGCGACGACGACCAATTTCTTTTACTTTATTTTGTAAAAGCGCGATTGCATCTTCATTATTACGTGCAATGTCTTCGAATTTTTTCGGTAAAAAATCTAAAGCACCAGCATCAAGTGCATCGAGGGTTGCTGTTGCACCATCACGGGTGAGTGATGAGAACATTAAAATAGGAGTCGGTGTTGCTGCCATTATTTCTTTCACAGCACTAATGCCATCAAGAACTGGCATCTCAACATCCATAGTAATTACATCAGGTCTTAATTCACGGGTTTTATCTACCGCCTCACGACCATTAACGGCAAAACCAATTACCTGAATATTGCTGTCTTGCTCTAAAATTTCGCTTACTCTGCGGCGAAAAAAGCTTGAATCATCAACAACTAATACTTTGACTGCCATTGGCACTCTCTTGTTTTATATCATTTAAAGTGCAGCTAAACACTGCACTTTATTATTTATTATTAGCCAACGTAATGTTTAAGCATACTAGGTACATCGAGGATCAATGCAATCCCACCATCAGAAGTAATTGTCGCACCTGCCATTCCTGGCGTGCCTTGTAATAAGGCATCTAAAGGTTTGATAACCACCTCTTCTTGACCAATTAATGAGTCAACAACAAAGCCCACTTGTTTAGTACCTATTTGTACAATCACCACGTGACCTTCTGCTTTACGCTCTTGGCGGTTGGCACCTTTTACTAACCAATGTTGTAAATAGAAAAGCGGAATCGCTTTTTGACGAACTATTATTGTCAGTTGGCCATCAACTACGTTAGTTTTAGTTAAATCAAGGTGGAAAATTTCGCTTACGCCAGCAAGCGGTAGAGCAAAGGTTTGCTCACCTACAACAACCATTAGAGTTGGTAAGATAGCAAGCGTTAATGGCACCTTAATTTCTAGTGCAGTACCTACGCCCAATTCCGACTGGATGTTAACCGAACCATTTAACTGGGTTATTTTAGTTTTAACCACATCCATGCCGACACCGCGCCCTGAAATATCAGAGATCTCTTCTTTCGTTGAGAAACCAGGAGCAAATATTAGGTTGTATGCTTCTGTATCCGACAAACGGCTTGCTTGATCATGATCAATTACACCCTTGCTGATTGCGATTTTTTTCAGCTTATCAGCATCCATACCAGCACCATCATCACGAATGGTAAGCAGAATATGATCACCTTCTTGTGATGCTGAGAGCGTGACTGTACCTGTACGCGGTTTACCTGCAGCTTCACGCACATCTGGCATTTCAATACCATGGTCTACAGAGTTACGCACTAAGTGCACCAATGGATCAGCAAGTGCTTCAACAAGGTTTTTATCTAAATCGGTTTCTTCACCTACTAGCTGCAGATTAATGTCTTTTTTCAAGCTACGAGCTAAGTCACGAACTACGCGTGGGAAACGACCAAATACTTTCTTAATTGGCTGCATCCGGGTTTTCATTACCGCACCTTGTAAGTCTGCGGTTACCACGTCTAGGTTCGAGATGGCTTTACCCATTGACTCACTGTTGCTGTTATTCGCAAGACTTACCAAGCGGTTACGAACCAATACAAGCTCACCAACCATGTTCATGATTTCGTCAAGACGTTTGGTATCAACACGAACCGTTGTTTCTGCCTGTGGAGGCGGAGCCTTTTTCGGTGCCGCTGAAGCTGCTGGCGCTTTTGCAGGAGCTGGAGCAGGTTTACTAGCTGCAGCTGCAGGTTTCGGTGCAGGTGCCGGTTTAGAGGCTGCAGGCTGAGCAGGTTTTGTAGGTTCAGCTTTTGGTGGCTCTGGTGCTTTTTCCGCGGTTGAACTTTCCAATGATTGAGGAGCTGTGCCTTTGCCATGTAACTCGTCAAGAAGTGCCTCAAACTCATCATCACTAATTTCATCGTCTGAATCGCTGCTTGCTGCCTCTGCAGTAGGGGTGGCAGAGGCTGGCTCAATAGAACTTGTAGCTTCAGGCTTGGCAGTATTATCTTGTTTTACTTCCCCAAAATTACCAACACCGTGCAATTCATCTAATAAACTATCAAATTCATCATCGGTAATATCATCACTGTCACTGCTATTTGACTCAGGAGCAGATGCTGCTGGTCCTTGGCCTTTTCCGTGCAGCTCATCTAACAGGCTTTCGAATTCATCTTCAGTGATTTCGTCAATATTTTGAGACTCAGCGCTGCTATCAGCAAGACCGCAGCCATCAAATAACATATCGAACGCAAATGGGTCATCTTCATCGATGTTGTCTGTTGCTGTATCTGCTGTGACTTCAGGCGTATCAACAACAACCTCTTCAACTGCTGGTTCTTCAGGTGCAACTGCAACGTCCTCTGCTACAGATAAATCTTCACCTGCAAGCTCTTCTGCAGTAGGCGGCTGACTTAATTTATGAAGGACTTCTAATAGGGCTGGATCTGCAGGCTCTGGTTGTTCGCGATTTTGAATCGTGGCGAACATTTCATTAATAGTATCAAGAGCTTGTAATATTACGTCCATTAGCTCAGGCGTAACAGTGCGTACACCTTGGCGTAATAAATCGAAAACATTCTCTGCGCCATGACAAGCATCAACAAGTTCAGTCATACTTAAGAAACCTGCACCACCTTTAACAGTGTGGAAGCCCCTAAAAATGGCGTTTAATAGATCTTTGTCTTCTGGGTTGTTTTCAAGCTCAACTAATTGCTCCGACAATAGCTCTAAGATTTCTCCTGCTTCAACAAGGAAATCCTGTAATATATCTTCATCGACTTCAAAGCTCATGCAGCTACTCTCCTCTTAGAAGCCCAGACTTGATAATAGATCATCGACTTCATCTTGTCCTGAAACAACATCATCGCGAGACTCTTTATCAATAATCGGCCCTTCAGGACCTGCTAGTGTGTCACTTGGTGCAGGTGCTTTTTCTATGGCCTGTTTTTCTTGTTGTTGATGACCATCTTCTTGACTGCCAAACACAGTTAAGAGATTAATTAAACTGTCTTCTACTTCTCGCACTAGTTCAATGACACGACGAATAACTTGTCCAGTTAAATCTTGATAATCCTGCGCCATCAGCACATTGGTCATCAAGCCTTGAAGCTCATCGGTTTTTGTGTGCGAGTTATTCATGAACTTATCTAGGCTATGACATAACGATTTAAATTCACCGAGTTCAATTTCTCGGTTCATTAAACGATCCCAAGTAGGCTTAATTGCAGCAATTTCATCAGCAAGTTGTTGCGCTATCGGTAAACTTGCTTCAACTGCATCCATAGTTTTATTGGCGGCACTTTCTGTCATTTCCATAACATAATTTAAGCGCTGCTTAGCATCTGGGATAGCGTCGGTAGTTAAATCAGCGAGACGAGTATCTAGGTCAAAGTTTTTTAACGCTTCATGAAGTTGACGCGTCAATTTACCGACTTCAGCAAACAACTCTGATTGCTCTTTTGACGCAGCATCAAGAATTAGCTTATCAGCTTTTTCTTGTTCACCATTTTCAAGATACTCAACAAGTTGACGAGCTTGCTCTAAACTTATTTGAGGCGCAGCAAGTGCTGACATAAGCCTCTCCCCTTAGATTAACCTAAACGTTCAAACACTTTTTCCAATTTGGTTTTAAGTGTCGCAGCAGTGAATGGTTTAACGATATAGCCATTAACACCTGCTTGAGCAGCAGCAACAATTTGTTCTTTTTTCGCTTCAGCTGTCACCATTAACACAGGAATATGCTTAAGGCTATCATCAGCACGAATTGCGCGTAACAAATCAATACCTTGCATACCAGGCATGTTCCAATCTGTTACAACAAAATCAAATTCTTGATTTTGTAGCATTGGCAATGCTGTTGAACCGTCGTCAGCTTCCTGCACATTGGTAAAACCTAAATCCCTTAATAGATTTTTAATGATACGTCTCATTGTAGAAAAATCATCAACAACAAGAATTTTCATGTTTTTATCCAAAACATCCTCCGGTGAGGTTTGAACCTTTATTTACTTACTACTAATTAATCCAGTCATTGATTTTTGCTTTGAGCTTAATCATCGCCTGACCATGTATTTGACTCACACGCGACTCGCTAACATCGAGTATGTGTCCTATTTCTTTTAAGTTCATTTCGTCGTTGTAGTACAAAGACAAAACGAGAGCATCTCTTTCTGGTAACGATTGGATAGCCGTTAATAGAGACTGGTTAAACCGCTCATTTTTAACGTTATTAAACGGTTTGTCTAGTCCTAAATCCTGACCTACTGGTGTGATGACATCTTCATCCACGCCTAAGTCTTCAATGCCTAATACTTTACTAGAATTTACATCATGTAGAATATGATGGTACTCATCCAGTGTAATATCAAGTTTTTCAGCTACTTCAGTGTCTTTTGGTTCACGATTTAACGTGCTCTCTAATTCGGCAATGGTTTCTGCCACTAGGCGGGCATTTCGGTGAACTGAACGTGGAGCCCAGTCACCTCGGCGAATTTCATCCAGCATAGCACCACGAATACGAATACCAGCGAAGGTTTCAAAACTAGCACCTTTGCTAGCATCAAAGTTTTTTGACGCTTCAATCAGGCCTATCATGCCTGATTGAATTAAGTCATCGAGTTGCACACTGGCAGGTAAACGAGCAATTAGATGGCACGCCACTTTTTTCACTAAAGAGGCATGTTTTTCAACAATCGCATTTAAATTTTGTGCTGATTGATATCCCATCGCTTTATTCACCGATGTTGTCATAGTTAGCCGTTTACTAGTTTTTCAATAAAAAATTCTAAATGGCCAGACGGTTGATTAGGGATCGGCCATTTAACTGCTTTTGTTGCTAATGTTTTAAACGCCACCGCTGCTGGTGAATTCGGGAATAATTCAACGATTACTTTTTGACGGCGCGTAGACTTACGCATGTTCTCGTCATAAGGAATGGTTGCAACTAACTCCATCGAAACATCTAAAAAACGATCCGTTACTTTTGAAAGTTTAGCAAATAATTCTTGCCCTTCACGCAAACTGCGCACCATATTGGCAACAATTTTAAATTTATATACGCCATGCTCACGGCTAAGTACTTTTATAAGTGCGTAAGCATCAGTAATTGAGGTGGGTTCATCACATACAACTACAACAACGTCTTGGGCTGCACGAGAAAAGCTTAATACCATGTCTGAAATACCTGCGGCGGTATCAACAATTAAAATATCAAACTCAGTGTTTAACTCGCTAAATGCACGTATAAGACCTGCATGCTCAGATGGCGATAATTCAACCATACTTTGAGAACCAGACGTTGCTGGTACAATTTTGATTCCTGCAGGGCCTTCGACGAGAATTTCATCAAGCTCACACTCGCCCGACAAAACATGAGATAAGTTACGTTCAACACGAAGGCCAAGCATCACGTCACAGTTTGCCAAACCTAAATCGGCATCTAATACTAATACACGATTTCCTTGCTGGCCTAATGCGATTGCGGTGTTGAGTGAGACGTTGGTTTTACCCACTCCACCTTTACCGCCAGTAACAGCGATAACTTTAACGCCACTATTATTATTTTGATTCATTTTGCGCAGGCCGCTTGCTTGATCTAATACTGTGTTAATCATACATCCCTACTGTGTTCGACGCTACTGCTTGACGTCTTGAATGTTGTGCTTTTGCTCGTTTTAAATACAATTGTTCAGCTTTTTTCACTAGTTTTTCAGCATTCGCTACGCGAATATCCTCAGGAACGCGCTGACCGTTAGTAAGATACCCTATTGGCAGACGATTTTGAATCGCTATGCTAATAATCTCACCTAAACTTAAAGATTCATCCAATTTAGTGAAGATACAGCCACTTAGGTGAACCTTTTTAAAGTGTCTTACGGTTTCTTGCAACACATTTATCTGCGCTGTAGCACTTAATACTAAATAACTACGAATATCAACACGCTGATTACGCATTAAGGTGTTTAATTGTTCAGTTAAGCGTAAATCTCGTTGGCTCATACCCGCAGTGTCTATTAATACTAGACGCTTATTACGTAAATGGTATAACACTTCAGCTAATTCATTCGCATCTTTTACTTGCTTTACACCACAACCAATAATACGACCATAAGTAGCCAATTGTTCGTAGGCACCAATTCTGTATGTATCAGTGGTGATCAGTGCAACTTTATCAGCACCATATTTTTGTGCTCCAAGTGCTGCTAATTTCGCAACTGTGGTTGTTTTACCAACGCCCGTTGGACCAACTAGTGCAAAAACTCCACCTTGGCGTAGGATTTCGTTGTTAGTTGTATGCATTTGGTTTTCAACCATTTGCAGCAGCGCTTGCCATGCTTGTTGGCGAGATACATCATCAGGAATAAAACACGCCATTTGCTCAGCAACATCACGCTCAATCCCCATACCAGCTAAACGATCAATCATACAAGCGCGTGTTGGATCACGGCGCGCCATATCTTGTTGCATTAATCCAGATACTTGGTGTTCAAGTAATTGACGAATCGCATTCATTTCTTCGCGCATAGTCGTCATTTCTGATTGATTAGCTGGGGCTGAGTTTTTATGATCAGCGGGTGAGTCTAAATCATCAAAACCTGCGTCTAAATCGTCATCAAACCCTAGGCTATGAGCTTGAGTTTGTACACGAGGTGCTGCTTGCTGCTGATAACGAGGAGCTTGCTTATATTCAGGCTGTTGCTGCTCAAAGCTTGGTTCTTTTGGTTGATAATGTTCACTCGTATCAATACCAGATTGACTAAACATTGACGCCAACTCTGGCGAACGAGGGCGTGGGGCTTGACGCTCAAGTAACGCTTGTAGGCTATCAGCAACTTTCGCTTGCGGCTCAGGTTTAGCACGCATTGGCTCAGGCTTAACAAAATTATGCTGTGGTGCAGGTGCTGATTGTGCCACTGCAGGTTTAGCTTCGGCTTTCGGGGCTGCTTTGTCGTAATCAACAGCTGCAACGATTTCAACGCCGTTAGCAAGCTTTTTGTTCGACATAATAACCGCATCAACACCTAACTCATCTTTCACTTCTTTCAGTGCAGTGCGCATATCTTTAGCAAAAAAACGTTTAATTTTCATGGTTCAACCCCTTTACTATCCTATTGTTGGCCTACTGAGCTGACAATCTTAATCTGTCTTTCGTCTGGTACCTCTTGATAAGACATCACCCTTAAACCTGGGATTGTGTACTTAACGAAGCGAGATAACACAGTACGTAACATTCCTGACGTTAACAGTATCGAAGGTTCACCGGCCATTTCTTGGTTTTGATGCGCTTCATTCAATGATTGTTGAAGTCGCTCTGCAAGGCTTGGCTCTATTCCGGCACCTTCGTCACCTGCATTCTGAAGTGACTGATGCAACATCTGTTCCAACTCAGGCGCCAAGGTAATGACAGGGATCTCAGAAGACATACCAACAGCGTCTTGAACGATAAGTCTGCGAAGTGAAATTCGCACTGCAGCCGTTAGTACATCAGGGTCTTGGCTACGTGGACCATACTCAACAAGGGTTTGAACAATCGAGCGCATATCGCGAATTGCCACCCCTTCATTGAGTAAGTTTTGTAGCACTTTTACGATAGTAGTAAGTGGTAATACGTCAGGAACCAGTCCTTCAACAAGACGTGGATGACTCTTCGCTAACATATCTAATAAGTTTTGTACTTCTTCATGACCAAGTAGTAAAGCAGCACTGTTCGTGAGTAACTGACTAATATGAGTTGCAACTACCGTTGCTGAATCAACGACGGTATAGCCAAGTGATTGTGCTTCATCTTTTTGGTCAGGTTTGATCCAAACCGCATCTAATCCAAATGCAGGGTCTTTTGTGGCAACCCCTTTGATTGGACCAAATACTTGGCCTGGATTAATCGCTAGCTCATCACCATGTTTAAGCTCACCCTCACCGCTTGAAACACCCATCATAGTGATTCTGTATGCATTAGGGTCGAGTTCTAAGTTATCACGAATATGTACAGGAGGTACTAAGAAACCAAGCTCCTGAGAAAGTTTCTTACGTACACCTTTAATACGATTTAGCAGTTCACCACCTTGAGATTGGTCAACAAGTGGAATTAAGCGATAACCCACTTCTAAGCCAATAACATCAACTTGCTGTACGTCATCCCAGCCAAGCTCTTTTTGTTCTTGTTTATTGGCAACACCAGTACCAGGCGCACCACCATTTGCTTCTTGCTCTGCTTTTTCAGCTTCTGCTTTGGCTTTTTGTTGTTGTGTGAAATAAGCAAGGTAACCAAGTAAAGCACCTAAGCTTAAAAACGCGATGTGCGGCATACCTGGTACTAGACCCATGATGATCAGAATACCTGATGCAATATAAAGTGACTTTTCGTTACCTAGCTGTGTCTTAACTTGGTCGCCCATATTGTGCGACTCATTCTGACGAGTAACAACGATTGCAGTACCGATAGAAAGTAACAGTGAAGGCAGCTGTGCAACAAGACCATCACCAATAGTCAACAAGGTGTAGACTTCCATCGCACGGCTGAAAGATAAGTCATGTTGGATCATACCGACGAATAAACCACCAACGATATTGATCACTAGAATGACGATACCTGCTATTGCATCGCCTTTTACGAACTTACTAGCACCATCCATTGAACCATAGAAGTCGGCTTCACGGGTGACTTCTTCACGGCGTTCACGGGCTTGCTCTGCACTGATAAAACCTGCGTTTAAGTCAGCATCAATCGCCATTTGTTTACCAGGCATTGCGTCAAGAGTAAAGCGAGCTGATACTTCAGAAATACGGCCAGCACCTTTGGTGATAACCACAAAGTTAATAATGATTAAAATAAGGAAGACCACTAAACCAACAGCATAGTTACCGCCGATAACAACCGAGCCAAAGGCCTCGATAACTTTACCAGCTGCATCTCCACCATTATGACCTTCTAGCAATACCACACGGGTACTGGCAACATTCAGCGCTAAGCGCATGATAGTTGCAATCAGTAGAACCGCCGGGAACATACCAAATTCAAGGGGCTTCATGGTATAAACCGTAACCAGTAACACCACGAGTGCTAAAGCAATATTAAACGAAAAAAGAATATCTAAAAGAAACGGAGGCAGAGGTAATATCACCATACCCAGCGCAGCAAGTACCATTAACGGCGTACCGATACCCTTAGCATATTCTTTTTTATCTCTGTTAAGTTGTTGTAATACCGCTTTAAATTCCATAATTCAACAATTTCAAAAAATTGACACTACACGGAATTTGCAATAACTATTCCAAGTTACAAATTTATACCAATTCGCTTAATTAAGTGATCTATTTTGAGGCAATAAAACCTCGTTGATAGCAAGGCAAAAATTTCGTTATTTAGTTGTTCTAAATCAGAAATTTTTAACGCAGATAGCGACAGGTTTAATCCCTCAAAATGATTAAAGTATTATTGCGGATTGGTATTATTAATATTTGTAAGCATCTGGTATTGGTAGCTTTTTATTGAGCGGAACAGGGCGTTTTCCGCGCCCTTTTTGGAAGCGTTTTAACTGGAAAACATAAGCTAGCACTTGCGCTACTGCGGTAAATAGTTGATCAGGTATTTGCTGACCAACATCGGTAGTGTGATACAACGCACGAGTAAGCATTGGCGATTCGACAATTGGCACGTCATTACCCTTTCCCACTTTACGAATTTGCATAGCAAGCTCGTCCACGCCTTTGGCAAGAACAATAGGCGCACCAGCTTTAGCTGTGTCGTATTTTAGTGCAACAGAATAGTGAGTCGGGTTGGTTACAATAACGTCTGCATCAGGAACATCTTGCATCATCCGCCTTTGCGACATTTCCCGCTGGGTTCGACGAATACGCGCTTTAATTTGCGGGTCACCCTCAGAGTTTTTGTATTCGTCTTTCACTTCTTGCAGGGTCATTTTTAGCTCTTTATGGTGTTTATGACTTTGGTAAGGAGCGTCAATGGCGGCAATAATAATTAATGTACAAGTTAGCCCAAGGAACATCCAAGATAAAATTTCAAGCGCATGAATAAAATTACTAGGGGCGCTTTCTTGGCTTAAATGTAGTATTTCATCAAAGAAGGTATTGATTAAAAACACCGCAAAACCGGCAACGACAGCAAACTTTAAAATAGACTTGACCAGCTCTACCCCAGCTTGAGGACCAAGCATACGTTTTATGCCTTTAGCTGGTGACATTTTACTCGCTTTTGGTGCCGCCGCTTGCCAACTAAAGTTAAATCCTCCTAATAGTGTATTGCCTATAAAAGCTGCAATTACAATAATAAAAACAAACATTGCCATAGGGAATAGTAAAGCATCCGCAACTATTCCCCACACAGAGAACATTTTAGTGGTGTCGTAGGTTTCATTTCGATTAAGGCTTAATAAGCGCCCCATGACATTATAAAGTCCCTTACCAATTTCAGGACCATACAATAATAAAGAAATTGCCGAGAAGATAAGCACAAACATAGTGCCTAACTCTTTTGAGCGAGCAACCTGGCCTTTTTTCTTGGCGTCTTCTATTTTTTTTCCTGTGGGTTCTTCGGTTTTTTCTTGACCTGAATCTTCAGCCATGGCGCGCTCCTAAGGTGTACAACCAACTAGGCTGCACATTAACTCAACCATTTTTAACCACTGAAACTCAAATTGAGTCATA
The DNA here is from genome assembly GCF_011806445.1 of Pseudoalteromonas sp. HF66. NCBI lineage: Bacteria > Pseudomonadati > Pseudomonadota > Gammaproteobacteria > Alteromonadales > Pseudoalteromonadaceae > Pseudoalteromonas > Pseudoalteromonas sp. HF66. The sequence continues at coordinate 146,326 of NZ_JAATOU010000004.1, read as the reverse complement.
AAGTTACCTAGAGTAGCCCAAATAATCACAAGACCAGCCACCAAGGTAAACGGAAAACCTATCGAAAAAATATTTAATTGCGGTGCCGCACGGGTCATTACACCAAATGACATATTAATAACAAGCATCGCCGTCAGTGGCGCTAAAGCAAGCACCAGGGCAGTAGTAAACATCCAACCGCCCCATGTGACGATATCCCAGTAATGATCAACGGACCACCAAGTTCCATCGATTGGTAGTACCTCAAAGCTATGAATGACCATTTGAATCATCATTAAATGACCGTTAAATACGAAGAATAGCAAGGTAGCCAAAATTAAATAGAACTGACCAACCGCGGGGACATTCATGCCGTTAGATGGATCAACAACTGACGCAAAACCAAGACCAGTTTGCATTGCAAGTATTTGCCCAGCTAGTACAAAAGTGTTTAGTAATAGTACTGAAGCAAAGCCTATCGCCACACCAATAAGCATTTGCTGAATAACGACAAGGATCATTTCAAAGGAGAATAGGTTATTGAAGGTCGCTTGTGGCAGCATAGGCACAGCAACAAAGGTAACGACTACCGCTAAACCAAGTTTAATTCGAGTGGGTACATTCTTCGCACCAAGGCCTGCCATGATCATGATCATGGAACTAATACGCACCAATGGTAGCAAAAAATCGCTGAGCCATTGAATAATGACTGCAAATGGAAATTCCATTTAGCCTGCAATCTCCGGTATCGACATCACTAAACGAGTAAAATAGTCCATAAGCTCTTGAGTGAACCAGTGACCACCTAAAATTAATGCACTAATTGTAATTAACAAACGGGGTAAAAAGCTTAATGTTTGCTCATTGATGGATGTTGCCGCTTGGAAAACTGCCACCACAAGACCGACTAACAAGCCTGGCACCACAATTGCCGATACCAATTTAATGACTAAAAATAGTGCATCACTCAGAATATCGACAAAAATTTCCGGTTCCATTTTGTCTCTCCTAACTAATTATGCGCCTTGAAGTGCATTGTTACACCCCGAGCCCGAAACTCTTCGCAAGTGTGCCCATAACAAGACCCCAGCCATCAACTAACACGAATAGCATGATCTTAAATGGTAAAGATACAATCATCGGCGAAAGCATCATCATACCCATGGCCATTAATACGGAGGCCACAACCAAATCCACAATCAAAAAGGGAATGAAAAACATAAAACCAATGATAAAGGCCGTTTGCAGTTCACTGGTAACAAAGGCTGGGATTAAAACAATCAGTGGGGTGTCTTCTGGCGAGTCTAATTGCTCATAACCAGCTATTTTCGCAAAGGTCTCTAAATCTTTTATACGAACTTGCGAGAGCATAAAAGCTTTCATTGGCTCTTTGGCAAGCTCAAGTGCTTGTACTGAGGTAACTTGCTCATTCAAGTATGGCTCAATAGCGCGCTCATTCACCTGCTGATAAATTGGCGCCATAATAAAAATACTTAAAAACAGCGACATACCTAACAAAATCTGATTCGATGGCGTCTGTTGTAAGCCTATTGCTTGGCGTAATATCGCCAAAACCACAATAATCCGTGTAAATGAGGTCATCATAATCACTGCCGCTGGAATGAAGCTCAGCGCAGTCATGATCGCTAACACTTGTAGCGTCACAGAGTAATCTTGAGAACCATCAGGGTTAGTGGTAATAGTCAGGGCTTCTATACCCTCAGCGTTAACCGACGGCAAAAACAGCAAACTTGCTAAAATAAGTATCCACTTGATCATAGCGTTAATTCTTTTTATTTGAAGGTGATTGTGGGTTCAGTAGCTTACCAAACTTCTTGGCAAGTTCTGGGAGTTCTTTTTCTTGTAAAGGTGTTTCTAGCTTATGCAAGTAATTAATACTGTGCGGGGTAACACCAATTAAGTGTTGAGCGTTATCAATTTCAATAACCATCAAACGTTCACGGGAGCCTAAGGGCAAGCTACGCACTACTTTAAACTCATCACTGTTGGCAAGGTTTGGGTTTAATTTTTTTACCAAAAAAGCCAAAGCAATAATAACCACAAGCACTAAAAGCAAAGACATCACCATAGACAATAAATCTGCCGTTGGTGATGCCGTGGGAAATACAGTGCTCGACGCACTTGTTAAAACGACTAAAGCATTCATCGTAACTTTTTAATACGTTCAACTTGGCTAATAACGTCAGTTAAACGAATACCGAACTTATCATTTACTACGACTACTTCACCATGCGCAATCAGGGTGCCATTAACCAATACATCAAGTGGCTCACCAGCTACTCGGTCTAGTTCGACCACTGAACCTTGGTTGAGCTGTAATAGATTACGAATGTTGATTTTTGAACGACCCACTTCCATCGAAATAGTAACAGGAATGTCCAAGATAGTATCAAGTTTACGTTTTTCGTCGCCAGACAGCTCATGTCTTTCATCTTTTAGTTCATCAAGTTCAGCTACAGCCGCATCACCTGAACCACCTTCGGCTTCTTCAGCTTCAGCCAATGCCGCAGCCCATTCGTCCATTGTATCTTGATCATCACTCATTATGTTTAACCTTATAAATCGACTACCAGTCTAAATCCACACCTTCTGATAGATGTAGATCTTCTTCTAGTTCTGCTAATTCTGCATCTGAATCCAGTTTTTTGCCACCTTTTGTGAACACATGTAGTTCTGACTTAACTGATTCAGGGCGTTTAATTTTTTCGCTAATTTGTAGTGCAACATTGTCACGAGAACGACCCATTTTTGCTCTAAAGGTCGGCAATTCTTCTACAAAGACGGTGATATGTTCTGGCATTTCCACAGGGATAATATCGCCAGCTTTAAGCTCCATGATTTGTTGTAGTGTTAAATCGACCTCAAGTAATTGAGTCGACAAATCCACTTCAACATCCATGATCTCATCACGCAATGCTTTACTCCAACGTAGGTCAGTGTCTTCGGTGTCTGATTGCACACCGGCATCGAGCAATTCACGAATAGGCTCAAGCATAGAGTACGGCAGTGCAATATGGAAATCACCACCACCACCATCTAGCTCAATATGGAAAGAGCTAATAACAACGACTTCAGTTGGACTTACGATGTTAGCCATCGCAGGGTTAACTTCTGAGTCAAGGTACTCAAAAGATACATCCATTACCGGTGCCCATGCTTCTTTATAATCTTCAAAGATAATTTTAAGCAGCATTTGAACGATACGGCGCTCTGTAGGGGTAAATTCTCGGCCTTCAATTTTTGCATGATAGCGACCATCTCCACCAAAAAAGTTATCCACTAAAATGAATACTAATCGGGCTTCCATGGTAATTAGGCCTGTGCCCTTCAAAGGACGAAAACGTACCATGTTCAAACTGGTTGGCACGAATAAGGTGTGAATATATTCGCCAAATTTAATCATTTGCACGCCGTTAATCGACACCTCTGCGGTGCGGCGCATCATGTTAAATAAGCTAATTCGCATATGACGGGCAAAACGTTCATTCACGATCTCCAGGGTCGGCATACGACCACGGACAATACGATCTTGTGATGAGAAGTCATACTGTAAGGTATTACTGTCTAAGTCATCACCTTCGTGAATATCTTCCTCTTCGACTTCGTCGACGCCATGTAAGAGCGCATCAATTTCGTCTTGAGATAATAAATCGCTCACGCTGACCCCTTATTGCATCACAAAGCCGGTAAATAATACCCGCTCTATCACTTTGCTACCTTCAACATCACTTAATGCTGATTGTACTTTTTCAAGTGCAGCGACACGCACTGACTCTTTACCTTCGCTAGTACCTAATTCATCTGCGGTCGTTGTTGAAAGAACGCCAAGTAAGGTACTTTCGATAAGTGGAATGTGTTTTTTGGCAGTTTCTTCGTTTACTTCACCGCGCACTAGTAGCTGAACTTTTATCTGTACGATACGGTCTCGACTAGCACCGGGTACATTAAATACAAATGGACGTGGCATTGCGACATATAAAGCCGAACCAATCTGTGCGGTGCTCGATGGTGCAGCGGCCTCAGTTACTGTGGTTTCATCTGCTAGGCTTTCTTCAGGGGCATCATTGCCCATAAATAAAAAGTAACCAGCAGCTGCACCAACTATCAACACTACAGCAGCAATGATGATAATCAGCTTCTTTTTGCCTTTACCCGTATCTTCTATTTCTAAATTTGCTTCTTCGGCCATTGTCACTTCCCTCAAAGTTACAGCAAGCTGTTTATCACGCTGTAACTATTTTATTTCTTATAATAGCAGGACTCATGCATAGTAATCTATTGATGATGAAGATTGTTGTCGAGAAGTTTCTGCGCTTTGTGCTGTTACTTCTGGCTGCTGCTCCTCAGCTTGTTGATTTCCAGCAAGCTGCCCTTGCCCAGATTGCTCTTGTTGTTGCTCAGGGTTACCCTGCTGAATACTACTCTCACCAAGTTCAATACCTTGCTGCGCTAGCATTTCTCGTAAACGTGGCATTGACTGCTCTAAAGCTTCTTTTGTTTGCTGATTTTGTACAACAAAATTAATTTGAGCTTGCTCTGCATCGCTACGTATACGAATTTGCATACTGCCCATTTCTGGCGGGTCTAAGCGAATTTCAGCTTCTTTATTATTGATATTTAATAATGCACTAACACGCTCTTGAAGCATTTTTGCTGCATCACTTTTTATAATGTTAATCGCATGCATTACTCCAGGGTCAAGGGCCACTGATTTAGATTGAGTCTGAGTTTGCGCAGTTGTTTGTGTATGCATTGTTTGTACGTCAAGCGCTTGCTCGTATTGTTGATGAGCCATTTCATAAGCACCTGGCTGTACTGTTGCACCTGGTTGTACTGTTGCATTTGCTTGAGCCGTAATCTGAGTAAATAACTGAGCTACACGCGCAGTAACAGCTTCTTGTGTACGTTCTGTATTAATGTTTGTATCAAGCTCTGTTGCGACGTCATCACCAGTCATTGCTTTGCTTGCATCAGCTGTAACTTGCGCTGAGCTATTTTGTTTCGACTTGCTATGTTCAGCTGTGACCGTTGCTGCGGTAACAGGCATTGCTGTGGCTGTATTTACTTTAGCTGGAGCATTAATAGCCTCTGTGAGCAAGGTTTGTGCCGCAGAGAGCTTTTCGTACTGAGCAGTGCCCGGCGTTAACGTTTGCAGTTGAGTATTTACTTTATTTAAAAGCGCTTGCTGTTCATCCTTAGTCAACGCCGTGATTTGCTTTTCGACGCCTGTAGGTAACTTGTTATCTAGAGCCTTATTGTCAGCTAATTTAGTATCTTGTTTTGCCTGATTTTCATTAGCAATGTCTTGTTCTACAGCAAATTGTGATACAGGGCTTTGTGCTACTGACTTGCTATTGCTTAATTCAGACAATAGCGACTTGATTGTTGCCACCTCATCAGCGCTGAGTTTATTATCAGCTTTCAGTTGATTTATTTGTTGCTCAAGTTGCTTTTGCTGTTCAGAGGTTAGCGACAAACCTTTAGCGAACTCACTTACAGCATGTCCATCGCCACTTTGTACTTTAGACAGCAAGCTAGCGATTGACTTATCTGTCACTGGTTTATCTGATGTTTTCGCCGCACTTGCTTCAACGCTTTTTTGAGCTACCTGCTCAGTAGCCAGATTTACCGCAGGCTTATCAACGTTGCCTTGTGCTTGCTTTGCCGTCAGATCAACCGCTTTTGCATCACTTTGAGTGCCATTATCTGTATCGCTAAGTAACTTATTTAAAGCAACTTTGCTTGTCTCATTTGCACTAGGTACTTTTTCATCAGATGATTTTAATATGTCTACATTCGCTGACTGTTTTTGGGCGCTATTTAACAGAGCGTCTACATCAACTGTGGTTTCTTTGTTGTCAGTTACTTGTGCTGCACTGGCAAGGTTAGCCACCTGAGGTTTTGTATCAGGCGTATTAACAGCAGAAACACCCAGCTTTCCTTTATCGGCTAATGGGCTGTCAATAACAGGGGTTATGCTATCTTTTGGTGGTAAATCACCCATTGCTTTTAGCTGGCTATCTACCGCAGTCGCAACTTTAGACTTATGTAATAAGCTTGCTATTGAATTATCGCCTTCCGCGTCGGCTTTTGAATCATCGGTTTGTGCAACGTCTGTCATCGGTGAAGGTATAACAGGTGTAATGATATCGATTGGGGTTGGTTTTTTATCAACAACTACAGGGCTAACATCATTATTTTCAATCAATTTATTAACACGCGTACTCATAGCTTGAGCCGCATTAATTTGCGAAAGCAGTGAGTTTTCCTCATCTTCTACAAGAGCAAGTTCATTGCTTTGTTCTTTAGTTACAGCTTCATTACGAACATCTGGACTTGTTTTAGATTGCTGTTCTGAAGAGGTGGTAGCAGTTGCAGCTTTAGCATCAGCAGCTGTGCTTTCATCACCAGGTTTAGCATCTGATTTAGGCTCTCCAGAAGTACTGATAGCTTTAGTTTCATCAACTGAGTCAGCACCTGCATCACTTTTTGCTTGCGCGTTTGCCGCTTCACTTGCTTGTGTTAGTGAAGTTAAAAAACTTAAGCCCGATGCTTTGTCGCTAGACTCTGATTCTTTGCCTGAAAAACCAGTACCTTGCTCAGTTTTAACCTGCAAATTGATATCACTGATCGCCATAATTCACCTAAAACTAAAGAGGCAATTTGCCGCCGCAAGTGCCAAAATTAATGCTACTGGTTAGGTAAATGCAATTAACATGCCTAAAAAAGGTCGTATTTTAGAGAAGTGCGTTTTTAAGTTGACGTTGATAAAACTGATTTGAAGCGAACTCATCCAGCATTTTTTGCTCCGCTTTAGCCACCTGCATCGCTTGTTTTTCAGCTTGCTTTTCGATTAACTTCGCAACTGCTTTAGCTTTCACTTGCTGTTTTAACCACAGTGCTTTTCGCTGCGTAACAACTTGCTTTGCGGTATTCACAGTGCTTGCTTGCTGACGTATCGCTTCTTCAATTTTTGCGATAAAGGCATGATATTGACTAAACCCGGCACTAGACAAACCAGAGCGACCTTTCAAATGTAACTGCTGAGAATACTCCATGCGAAAGTTATTCAGCCCTTGCAGTTTTTGTTGGTTACTTTGTAAGTGCTGCTGCGCTTTTAAGTAATCCATGCGTAGAGACTCTTCTTTATCGCTCTCAAGCTTTAACAATAAATCAAGTTTACTTTTAGCCATTAACCTTGTCCTAATAACTGCGCAAGACCTTGTAGACCATCATCATAACTGATCACATCTTTCATGCCTTGCTGAAGGAATTGATTCACACGTGGCATCATATTAATTGCTTGGTCAAGCATAGGGTCGGTGCCTTTTTGATACGCACCTAGTGTGATCATATCTTTGTTCTGTTGATACATTGAATACACTTGTTTTAGCACGCGAGCTTGTTGCATATGCGCTTCAGATACAACCTGTGGCATAACACGAGAAATCGATTTTTCAATATCAATAGCAGGATAATGACCACTGTCAGCTAAATCTCGAGATAAAACAATGTGGCCATCTAAAATAGCTCGGGCAGAGTCAGCAATTGGGTCTTGCATATCATCCCCTTCACTAAGCACTGTGAAAAACGCGGTGATCGCACCTTGCCCTTCACCACCATTACCGGCACGCTCCACCAGCGCAGGCAGTTTAGCAAATACTGAAGGCGGATAACCCTTCGTAGCTGGAGGCTCACCAACCGCTAAGGCAATTTCACGTTGCGCCATGGCATAACGGGTAACAGAGTCAAGTAATAACAACACGTTAAGACCTTGATCACGAAAATATTCAGCAATGGTAACTGCACTTTCACAGCCTTTTAAACGCATTAATGGTGAAGCATCCGCAGGAGCTGCAACCACCACTGAGCGCTTGCGACCTTCAACACCTAAAATTTCTTCAATGAACTCTTTTACCTCACGGCCACGTTCCCCCACAAGACCAACAACGATTACATCGGCTTCAGAGCCGCGAGTCATCATACCTAGTAGCACTGATTTACCGACACCTGAGCCTGCAAACAGACCCATACGCTGGCCTTGACCTACAGTAATAACGGAGTTGATGGCTCGAACACCTACATCCATAGGCTGACTAATAGGACGTCTTGCCAGCGGGTTTATTGGACTTTGTGCAAACTTTAGATGATGCTCAGCATTAATGGCACCTAAGCCATCAAGTGGCCGACCGAGACCATCCACCACTCGGCCAAGTAAGCTCATTCCTACAGGCAACCCTGTTTCGTTTACTTTTGGAATAACTCGCGCACCAGGCAGTACACCAGAGATATGATCATTCGGCATCAAGTAAAGTGTTTGGTCATTAAAACCAACCACTTCAGCATCAACAAATCCATTGATGGTCTCAATTTTACATTGACTGCCAACCGGTGCTCTAAGCCCTTTTGCTTCAAGTGTTAAACCAACGACACGCGTCAGAATACCAGCAACAGCAGGTTTGGGAGCCTTGATATGTTTTTCATAGCGCTGTAAGCGTTCGCTTAGAGTCATAGATTGAGCACTCATAATGAGCCTAAAAAGTGTTAGATACCACTGCTATGCAAAAAGTTTTCCAACGTTTCTTTGACGCGGGTCTTAATTGTCATATCTAAGGATGATTGTGGGGTTTTAATTTCACAGCCACCACGATCTAATGTGGGTTCTGCGATTAACTGCCAATGATTATCTGCGATGGTTTGCTCGCCATAACTTTGGGTAATTAAATCGATATCATCAGGGTGTAAGTGAATACGTACTTTCGCTTGTTCTTCACCCAAAGCGTCAATAGCCTGCTTTAAAGCATGCAAAATGACTTCTGGTGAAGTTTTAATTTCTTGATAAACTAATACTTCAGTTAACATGACCGCTAGCTGCACTAACTGCTTTTCTGCACTTTCATCTACTTTAGATAAAGGCTGAGAAAGGCTATCGAGCAAGCTTCTCAAGTTAGTGAGCTGCTCTTCTAAAATAGGCTTAATTTCTTCTTGGCCTTGCTCCTTACCAAGCTCAACACCTTCTTTAAACCCCGCTTCTTTACCTTCATGAGCGCCTTTTTCAAAACCATCTATGTAACCTTGCTCATGGCCTTGCTTTAGCCCCTCTTCAAAGGCATCTTGACGGATTTTTTCAAGTTCAGCCATAGTCAATGACGGGATTTCAGGCTCTTCTGGTTGTTCGTCAGCTTGTTGTTTTTGCTGTTCTTTACGATATAAATCAGCTAGAGGCGTGCCGTATGCAGTTGAGCGCCCAGCAAGTTTTTTTGTATCTTGCGTAACTTCAGGGATTGGCCAGTTTTCAAGTAATTCATCAGCAGCTTCGCTGGCATGCACTGGACGTCCGGTATGAAAAGAAGACTTACTCATGGCTTACAGGAACTCCTCACCACCACCGCCACCAAGCATAATCTCGCCTGAGTCAGCCAAACGACGTGCCGTAGAAAGAATTTCTTTCTGTGCAGCTTCAACTTCACTAATACGAACAGGGCCCATCGCCTCAAGATCATCAGCGAGTAATTCTGCGGCACGTTTTGACATGTTACTTAAAATTTTCTCTTTCAATGCTTCATCTGTGCCTTTAATTGCTTTCATTAATACGTCTTGCTGTACTTCACGAAGAATCGCTTGAATACCACGGTCTTCAACATCCATTAAGTTCTCAAAGACAAACATAAGGTCTTGGATTTGCTGCGACATCTCTTCATCATGTTCACGGATTGAATCCATTAACTGACCTTCAACATTGGTATCTAGGTAGTTCATGATATCAGCAGCAGCTTTCAAGCCGCCCATTTTCGCAGCTTGCGCACCAGCTTGACCGGCGAATTGTTTCTCCATGATTTCATTCAACTCTTGTAATGCTGCCGGTTGAACTTCTTCAAGATTAGCAATACGCATAGTTAAATCTAAACGCACTTTCTCTGGGAATTGCGACAAAATTTCTGCTGATTGCTCTGGTTCTAAATAAGATAAAACAATGGTTTGAATCTGAGGGTGCTCATTGCGAATAATATTCGCCACTTGTTTTGAGTCCATCCACTTCAGTGAATCAAGACCTTTCGCACCTGACCCCATGACAATTTGGTCAATAAGGCTGGCGGCTTTATCTTCACCAAGCGCTGCGGTAAGCGCTTTTTTGATAAAGTCTTCAGACTGGAAGCCAATGGTACTGAAGCTTTGAATTTGCTCAATAAACAAATTATGGACTGCACTAATTTTCGCTTGCGATAAATCATCAAGCGCAGCCATTGCCATCCCCACTTTTTGCACTTGCTTAGGCTCTAAGTGTTTAAGGATTTGCGCAGCATCTTCTTCTGATAAGCTCAGCAATAAGATTGCCGCCTTATCAACGCCGTCTAATTTATCAACATCAAACGCCGGTGGTAATTGTTTTTGTTCTTGATCAGTCATCTTCTGTTAACCACGCTTTCACTACTTGAGAAGACAGTTCTGGTTCATTTGCAACCAATGCACGAACTGCTTTGAGTAAATCTTCATCGCCATGTAAGTCTGGCAGCTGTAGTGTACCATCACTTGAGAATCCTACAGCAGCAGAGTCAAAGTCTTTATTTAGCATATCTAGCGTGCTATCACCAATATCTACACCAGCACTTAATGCATCTTCATCATATTCCTCTAGTGTATCGTCTGGGTAAATTAGACGTTTCAACATAGGTCTTACTACAAAGACAATCAATACAATGATAACCAGAGCACCTAATGCTAAGCGTAGCATCTTCATGAACCAATCTTGCTCCCAAAGCGGAACTTCAATTGCTTCCCCAACATCTTCACGAACAAATGGTACTGTTACAACTTCAAGTGCATCACCACGTTGCATATCAAAACCAACACCACCTTGTAGTAAGCGACGAATATTTGACAATGCTTCTACAGAGCGAGGAACCATGGTTGTTTCACCGTTTTCACCCACTTGCGGCACATAATCAACGGCAACTGAAACGCTTATGCGACGGATAACACCGGTTTGCTGACGCTTATGCGAAATAGTTGTATCAAGCTCGTAGTTGCGTGTTGCTTCTTTATGCGAACGGCTAGGATTCGTTGCTGAACCCGCACTACCTTGGCCAGCAATTTCAGGAATATTAGAGTTTACTGGCGGCTGATTAGTTAGCGCACCAGGAATGCCGACAGCGAGGCCACCTATGTTATTTTCTTCGAAAGTTGTTTCACTGCGCACTGCCGGTAAATCTGGGTTATAACGTTTTTGTGTTTCTTCGACTGCGCTGAAATCCATGTTTAAATCGACTTGTGCAGTATAGTTACCTAGGCCCACTACAGGAATTAGAATACTATCGATTTTATTTAAGTACTCTTCTTCACGCTTACGCTCAATTTCATACTCTTTACGAGAGCGTGCCGCGAGTGAGTTTTGTGAACCAGAATTAAGTAAGCGACCATTTTGATCAGTCACGGTAACACGCTCTGGCGATAAACCTTGTACCGCTGAGGCAACAATATCAACCACTGAGTCAACTTCTTCACCATCAAGCGAACGGCCACGTTTTAAGGTTAGCACTACTGTAGCTGAGGGCTGTTTTTCGCGACGAGCGAATACGTTTTCTTTTGGAATAGCTAAAAGTACTTTGGCGCGAGTAACATTTTTTAGCTCTTCGATGGTACGCGCAAGCTGTTGCTCACGACCATGTTTTAAACGTTCACGTTCAAGGCGTTGGCTTACACCAAATCCCATGTCTTGCATGATGATGTCAGTACCTGAGCTTGGCGCTTGCTCTAGGCCTTCACGAGCCATCAATAGCTTTATGTTTTGGTATTCACCTTCTTCAACAGAGATGACGTTACCATCGAGTTCGTAATCAATCTTTTGAGCGTCTAAAAAGTCCAACGTTTGAATAAGCTCTTCCGTTGGCATTTTACCAAGCGGACGCATATCTGGCTGACGAGCCCAAATAATAATGAAAATTGCGATAGCCAAACAGATTGCCAAAGCAATCACTAAGGTAACCTGACGTAAAACATCTACGCCGTTTAAGGCACTTAGGTAGCCTGACTTTTGCTCTTGTTGATCATCGGTATCGGTTGAATCGATACCACCGCCTGCTAAGGCTAGATCAGTTGATTGATTAGATTGCGCCACAATAATTCTCCACTACCTAGTTACACAGGCATGTTCATGATTTCTTTATAAGCTTCAACAAGTTTGTTTCGAACCTGAACCGTTGCTTCAAATGCCACTGATGACTTTTGCGAAGCAATCATCACATCAGCTAAAGAAACACTGCGGTCACCCATTTCCATTGCCGTTACTTTTTGCTTAGCGTCTTGTTGTAAGCCATTCACTGTATCAAGTGCATTAGTAAGTAAATCACCAAACTGTGCCGACGATGTTGGCTGAGTTTGTGTTGGTAAATTATTAATTGAGTTGCTACGGCCTGCTTCTAAGGCCATAGATTGCATTTCTTGAAATAATGCGCTGTTTTGAACTTTCATAATACTCTCTGACAATGCAGTTTACTTATGAACTGATAAAGCATAAACCGTGCCACAAAATAAAAACTGCAATTTCAATAGCTTAAGCAGCATTCTTGGTTTGTCAGAGTTTTGACAGCAAACAAGCTCACAAAAATGTGAGCTTGTTTGCTTAACTTTTTGGAAGGAATCTATGCAGGTAAGGCTATACCTAAGTCTCGCATTTGCGCCAGTTTATAACGTAAAGTGCGTGGACTAATACCTAAGGTTTCTGCAACCTCTTTACGCTTACCATTACAGCGCGCTAAGGTTTCTAAAATAATACGATGCTCTTTATCTTTCAGCTCGTCTTTGTAATTACCTTGCTCGCTTACTTGTGGCACGGTATCTATATTAACCTCTACAGGCTGCTCTTGATAAGCCGGTGCATTGTGTGATGGCGTAGCGACTGGCTTGATATCGGCAGATAACAACTCTTCAATAAAAACATCGTCTTGATGAATACTATTACCATCACATAATATCAACGCCCGTTGAATAACGTTATCAAGCTCTCGTACGTTACCTGGCCAAGCATGCGATAGTAGCTTTTGTTTCGCACTCTCACTTAGTTGAGCGATAGGCTCTTTACTTTTAAGGCAATGACGCTCTATCAAATGCTCAGCCAATACAATAATATCGCCAGGACGCTCAGCCAGTGGTTTCCACATTAGCGGGAACACATTTAAGCGATAATATAAATCTTCTCTAAATAGATTTTCGCTCACCGCTTCTTTTAAATCTCGGTTACTTGTGGCGAGTACGCGAACATCAAGTTCAATAGTTTTACGTCCGCCTAAGCGCTCTACTTCGCGCTCTTGAAGTACACGCAGTAATTTAGCTTGTAAGCCTAAATCCATCTCAGTAATTTCATCAAGTAAGATGGTACCACCTTGAGCTTGCTCAAATTTACCAGGACAGGCTTGAATAGCGCCGGTAAACGCCCCTTTTTCGTAACCAAATAAGGTTGCTTCAAGCATATTTTCCGGAATAGCCGCGCAGTTAATAGCAACAAAGGGGGCATCGCTACGATTTGATTTGTCGTGGATAAAACGAGCCAACACTTCTTTACCCGAGCCACTTGGGCCGAGTACCATAACACTGGCATCGGAGCGCGCAACTTTACTCGCAAGTTCTAATAGCTTAATGCTCGATGGATCGGCAACAATTGGGCCATCAGTTTCTTTTTCCTTTTCAGGCAAATAACGGCTCACCATGTTAAGAAGCACTTCTGGGGCAAACGGTTTTGCCATGTAATCAATCGCGCCTAGACGCATTGCTTCTACAGCATCATCAATGGTGGCATAGGCCGTCATCATTAATACCGGCAGCTCAGGATAATTAAGTTTAATGCTACGTAGTAGGTCAAGGCCGCTCATAGCGCCCATTTGCACGTCGCTAACAACCAATGAATAGCTATTTTGCTTAAGCAAGATCATCGCTTGTTCAGCGCTATCTGCAGCAACGCAATCAATACCCGACATTTCAAGGGTATCGATTAGCGCTTCTCGTAAGCCTGCGTCGTCTTCAACGACTAAAATAGAGTTAGTATTCATTTTGCCTCCGCTGACATTGGTTCTGCACTAATTGGCAAGATCAAACTAAAACATGCTCCCCCATGAGCATTATTAGTCACTTCAACCCGTCCTTGGTGCGCATTGGCGACTGAACTTACAACTGCAAGTCCAAGCCCCGTGCCTTGGCTTTTGGTAGTGTAAAAAGGTTCGAATAATTTGTTGGCATGGCGTAAATCAACACCCGGGCCATTATCACTGACACTGATGCGAACACAGTTTTCGCTAGTTTCGTCACGCTCAGCACTCAGTGTTACCACAGCCTCAGAGCCAATAATTTGAATACTGTTATGGATCAGGTTTTGAATAGCGCTCGCCAGAGCGCTTTTATTACCCACAATTTCAATATCTGGCTCTGGTAAGTTCACGCTAAGTTCACTGTTATTTTGAGCAACCATAGCATCAGCACCCGCTTTTACTTCATTAAGTAACTGCTGCATCGACACACTTTCAACCACTTGTTGCTCGCCACTTTTGGCAAATAACAGCATGTCATTCACTTGGGTTTCTAAATCTTTTAAACGCGACATTAGCTTTGTATGGAAATTACCACGAGAACTTTCTGGGAGACGCTTTGAGCCTAAATTTGCGGCATATAACATGGCAGCAGATAGCGGCGTCCTGACTTGATGAGCAAGCGAAGCAACCATTTTGCCAAGCGCACTTAAGCGCTGCATATGTGCCATCCGCTTTTGTAAACGTCTGGTTTCAGTTAAATCTGTCATTAAAATTAACTGTCCTGGCTCTGGGGCAAGCGCAGTAATATCGAGCTTAATTAAACGTCCATCTTTGAGTGATACTTCATGCCCATCATCTTGTTGTGGTCGAAATGAACGTTGAATAACGCTAAACCACTTTTCACCTTCAAGTGGCTCACCTAGCATATCAATGGCAATTTGATTTGCTTTCGCGATCATACCTCGGCCATCTAAAACAACTACACCTGCGGGCATAGTATCCACCAAATGACCCAACCAGCTGGCTTGTTGGCGCAACTCGCTCAACTCACCCACATACTCTTCTTGTAGTAAGCATGGGTTATATTGTTTGGCTGTGATAAATTGTGGTTTTAGGACATTTGCTAAGGCCATAATCAATACTCAAAAAATCGTGTCTACCTAGCTAAATGCACAATTCGTACCAAATTTATTTTTGTTTTATTTCAATAAATTAAAGACAAAAACAACACTGACAAAAAAATGACAATCGCGAGGGAATAATGCAAAAAGAACACCATTGTCGTTGCCCATGGCTCGATACCAGCAAAGAAAATTATGTGGCCTATCATGACCAAGAATGGGGGGTGCCATTATATGATGATCACCGTTTATTTGAGTTTATAACCTTAGAGTCAGCACAAGCGGGACTGAGTTGGTATACCATACTTAAAAAGCGTGATGGCTATCGCTGTGCCTTCAAAAACTTTGTAGTTGAAGAGGTTGCCCAAATGACCGAAGACGACGTCGAACGGTTAATGCAGTTTGAAGGCATTATTCGTAATCGCGCCAAAATAGCTGCGACTATCAATAACGCACAACGTTTTATTGAGATTCAAAAAGAGTTTGGCAGCTTCTCAAACTACCAATGGCAGTTTGTCGATGGCAAGCCTTTGGTAAACAACCTTGATAAATTAGAAGACTATCCGGCTATTACTGAAGCCTCAACAGCATTTGCCAAAGATTTAAAAAAGCGCGGCTTTAAGTTTTTAGGTCCAACCACTGTGTATGCGCATATGCAAGCCTGCGGCATGGTAAATGATCATAGCAATGATTGCTTTAGAAAGGCTGAGATAATCAGTGAGTACGAATAGATAAAATCGAGGAAGTCACCTAACGCGGCTTAGTCGCGCGTTAGGTTATATTTCTTCATTTTTTCGACCAGTGTGGTACGGCGAACACCTAAAATTTCTGCTGCACGTGCAACAACATAATCGTAGCGCTCTAATGCTTGGCTGATTAAGCTGATTTCTAGCTCAGCAAGATACTCTTTGAGCTCAATGCCTTCATCAGGGAGTAAACCTGAGTCAACCGTTGTTGCTGGGGTATCGGGTTCTTCATCATCGTAATCACTAAAGCCAGTGCTGAAAATATCGTTGAACGCATCTCGCTCCATCAACTCTTCAGGGTACTCAGGTTCATAAGCCTCAACTTCGATATAACGATATTTAGCTGGAAGGTCTGGCACATCAACCACTTTATCTGGAAACATGATCACCATACGCTCAACTAAATTAGCAAGCTCACGAATATTCCCCGGCCACGCATGCTCTTTTAAGCTTTGAATCGCACGCTCAGTAAATTTGGCCGTTGTGCCACTTTGCTCGTTAACACGACGCATTAACTCTTTTAAAAGTAGAGGAATATCGTCAGCACGCTCACTTAGCGAAGGGTTTTCAATTGGAAACACGTTTAAGCGATAAAAAAGGTCTTCACGGAAGTCGCCCTTTTCAATCATTTCTTCAAGGTTACGGTGAGTTGCAGCAATAATTCGTACGTCAGCTTGAATAGGCTTAGTACCCCCTACTCGCTCATAGCTACGCTCTTGCAACACACGTAGTAGTTTAACCTGCATTTGCAAAGGCATATCACCAATTTCATCTAAAAACAGCGTGCCGCCTTGCGCTAATTCAAAGCGCCCTTTTCGTGCAGAAATAGCGCCCGTAAAAGCCCCTTTTTCATGGCCAAATAGCTCACTTTCAAGTAGTTCACCAGGAATAGCACCACAGTTTACCGGCACAAATGGTCCGGTATTGCGTTTAGAGAGTAAATGAACGTTACGTGCAACAACTTCTTTACCTGTGCCTGACTCACCTAAGATCAACACATTTGCATCGGTTTTTGCTACTTGCTCAATTAAAAAGCGCACATCTTTTACAGCTTCGGTTTCACCGACTAAACCATCAAATGATTTGTTAGATTTAGCTTGTTTATGGTCACCCGGTAGCATGCGTTGATATTGCTGACAATCATGCAATAGCTGAGTAGTTACGTCATGGTTAAACGGCTCACAAATTAAACCAACGACATTAGCAATGCTTAGTAACGGTTTGAGTGTTTCACCAATTAATAAAAACGGAATGGCAGGAAACTGTTTGATCACAGCCTCGTGATTTAGCTGCTGTAAAGCACCAAGAATGACCATGCATTCTTGCTGTTGATGTTTTTCACAAAAAGACTGTAATGAAGTCTCATCAACTAATTGTGCAGTTTCACCAATGAAGGTAAGTGCTGCATGTAAACCTATCGCACGATTATTATTATTGTCTAAAATTAAGATCATTATTGGCGAACCACAGTTACCACGAGGTTAGTTAATTTCTAAATTGTAAGCGAGTTTAGAAGGGATGCAAGCGCTAAGCGGCAATTTATTGACATCAACGCCAAAAAATAGTCACTTAGCCCCTGAATTTAATACTAAAGAATTAAAGTAAACCTAAAATGGATTCAGCTGAGCGATTTGCTTGACCACGCAAAGCAACAGATGCTTGTGACAAAATATCATTAGCTACTTGATCAGACACTGATTTTGCATAGTCAGTATCTTCTATTCGGCTTTGGCTCGCAGCAATATTCTCTCGCTGGTTACCTAAACCTTTTATCGTACTCGCTAAGGTGTTTTGAAAAGCGCCTAGCTCAGCTCTTTGGGTGTTAATTTCCTCTGCTGCTTGATCGCTAATATCTATGGCAGCTTGTGCCCCTGCTTGCGTTGAAATATCGATTCCCGCAATCACAGAAGCAATACTGCCATCCGATGGCGTCACTGATTGTGTGGTGTTGGCATCTGGGCCAACTTGAAACGACACTTGCTCACCATCAAATAAAGGTTTGCCACCGAATGAGGCATTTTCGAATGTTTCTGAAACTTGTGTTTGCAATTGCGACACTTCTTCTTGAAGTGCAGCCCTGTCACTGTCTGTAAGCGCACCATTACCCGCTTGAATAGACAGCTCTCGTATGCGAGAAACAGCATCATTCACACCTGATAGGTTTGACTCCGTTACTTGCGAGTAAGAGATGCCATCGTACGCATTGTTAATTGCTTGACTGTAGCCATCTTGCTGTGATGTTAATCTATCAATAATTTGTAGTGCAGCAGCATCATCTGCCGCTGAGTTTACTTTTTTACCTGACGCTAATTGCTCAGCAAGCTTATTGCCCGTTTGCTGAGTTTGGTTTAAAAACCCGGTATTGGGTGATTGAATTTTCATGGCGGCCTCCGACAAACCGATTGCTTAAATTATAGCTTAATTTGCCAAATTTTGTACTTTGTACCATGGTTTAGATAAATTAACTTGGCATCTGACTTGCTAGTGTATTAGTTAATAGTTAAATTACTGAGAATTGTGTCAAAATTCTCACTTTGCGTACTTCACTTTTATAAATAACTACGCCAATGATAAATAACTTAGGTAACGCTATGTTCGACAATAAAACGATTTTAATTACCGGTGGTACTGGTTCATTCGGCAAAAAATACGTCAAAACGCTACTAGAACGCTATAAACCTAAGAAGATCATTATCTTCTCACGGGACGAACTAAAGCAGTTTGAAATGCAGCAAGAGTTTGACCAACCGTGTATGCGATACTTCATTGGTGATGTGCGCGATAAAGAAAGGCTTCGCCGTGCTATGCGAGGTGTGCACTATGTGATTCACGCAGCAGCATTAAAACAAGTTCCAGCTGCTGAATACAATCCAATGGAATGTATCAAAACCAATATTAATGGTGCTGAAAACGTCATTGATGCAGCTCTTGATAATAACGTAGAGAAAGTCATTGCACTGTCGACTGATAAAGCAGCGAACCCAATCAACTTATATGGTGCGACTAAACTTGCATCAGATAAGTTATTTGTTGCTGCTAATAATATTGCTGGCGGCCATAAAACAACCTTTTCAGTAGTAAGATACGGTAACGTAGTTTGCTCTCGTGGCTCTGTTGTGCCTATTTTCCAAAAGTTTATTGACCAAGGTCGCGACCATATTCCTATTACCCATGAAGAAATGACCCGCTTTTGGATTAGCCTGCAACAAGGTGTTGATTTTGTTCTAACTAATTTCGAGCGAATGCTGGGTGGCGAGATTTTCGTGCCGAAGATCCCTTCAATTCGTATTACAGATCTTGCCAAAGCAATGGCCCCTGACTTACCAATTAAAATAATTGGTATTCGCCCAGGTGAAAAGTTACACGAAGTCATGTGCCCGGCCGACTTATGCTTTGAAACGTACGAATATAGCGATCACTTTGTAATCGCTCCAGGCATAAAATTCAGTAGTCGTAGCAATGATTTTACTGTGAATGCACTAGGTGAAAAAGGCGAGCAAGTTGCTCAAGGTTTCGAGTATAACTCACTCGATAACCCAGATTATATGAACATTGAGGAAATTAAAAACTTCAATGTCCAAGCGTTACTGTAATACTGCATTATGACGAATAAGGTAATTCCTTACGGTAAGCAAAGTATTTCGCAAGATGACATTAATGCCGTAATTGATGTTTTAAAATCTGACTGGTTAACACAAGGTCCTAAAGTACCCGCATTTGAAAGTGCCATTGCAGAGTACTGCGGTGCTAACCATGCCTGTGCCACTAACAGTGCGACTTCAGCGTTACATATTGCTTGCCTTGCTTTAGGCGTAGGTAAAGGTGACATTGTATGGACGTCGCCAATCTCCTTTGTCGCATCGAGTAACTGCGCCCTGTATTGTGGCGCAGAGGTCGACTTTGTTGATATCGACCTTGAAACAGGCAATATGTCTGTTGCAGCGCTTCAAGAAAAACTAACGTTAGCCAAACAAAACCAGCAACTCCCTAAAGTCGTGATCCCTGTTCATTTAGCTGGTCAGTCATGCGATATGGCTGCAATCAATGCACTTTCCAAAGAGTATGGTTTTAAGGTTATTGAAGATGCCTCGCATGCAATAGGCGCAAAGTATAAAGACAAGCCAGTTGGCAGCTGTGTTTATTCAGATATTACTGTGTTTAGCTTTCATCCAGTAAAGATAATCACATCTGCTGAAGGGGGGATGGCGGTTACCAACTGCGCTGAACTCAACAAAAAAATGAGCCGTTTGCGAAGCCATGGTATTACTAATATTCCTGAAGAAATGACCGAGCCAAGTCACGGCCCTTGGTACTATCAACAGCTAGCGCTTGGTTTTAATTATAGAATGACGGATATGCAAGCCGCTTTAGGACTGAGTCAATTAAAGCAGCTAGACAACTTTGTATCAGTGCGAAACGACATTGCAACAATATATAACCATGCGTTTGCAAATTCAACGGTAGCTCATTTGACACAATCGGATGATTGTTACTCTAGCTACCATTTATATATTGTTCGTTTAACACAGTGTGATGTAGAAAAACATAAGTCAATCATTACAGGCATGCGCGAGCAAGGAATTATTGCTCACTTGCATTATATACCGATCCATTTACAGCCTTATTATCAAGCTTTAGGCTTTTCGGACGGTGATTTCCCTAATGCAGAAAGCTACTATAAACAGGCTGTTACTATTCCTCTGCATCCAACTATGACAGCAGATGAGCAGCAATTCGTTATCGATACATTGATTGGTTTAGTATGAAGCTTGCTCTAGGTACAGTGCAATTTGGCTTGAATTACGGTGTCAGTAATAAACTTGGTCAACCAAGCATTGCCAAGGCTCATGCCATTTTAGATATTGCAAAAGACGCAGGCATTACAACATTAGATACCGCACTTGGTTACGGCGAGAGTCACCAAGTGTTGGCATCCTATCCTTCGATTAATGACCGCTTTAACATAGTTACTAAGTTACCTCCTCTACAAAAAGAGCAATTTTCTAATCAGGATGCAGATAATTACATTGCATTAATTGAGCAATGTTTTTCAGATTTTAAAACTCAAAAACTAAATGCAATCCTATTTCACCAAGCAAGCGACATTGAGAAACAAGGTGTAGCGCCCGTTTTAGCGTGTTTAAAACAACGACAATTAGAAAATCAATTAGCGAGTAAAGGGGTTTCTTTGTATTCAGGTGCAGAGGTGGATAGCTTCACACAGTTGAGCGAAATTAACCTTGTGCAAATACCTTACAATGCATTTGATACCTACTTTAAAGACACTGGCGCTCTTTCATTACTAAGTAAAAACAACACTCAAGTGCACGCTAGATCTTGTTTTTTACAAGGCTTGTTATTAATGCCCATCAATGAGTTAGCTAGTTACTTTAAACCTTGGAAGCAAAATTTAGAATCATTTCATCAGTTAGCGCAGCATCTTGGTGTATCGGCACTAACACTCAGCCTTGCATATGCTTTAAAAGAAGATGAAATAGATAAAATAGTTGTCGGTGTGAACTCAGAGTCTGAGTTAGAGCAAATTTTAGAGGCCTATCAAAGCAGCATCAAAATCTCTCACGACGTGCTCAAAGAAATGACTGTAAATGATCCAAAACTCACCAATCCAGCAAATTGGCAACTATAAATAGTTTAGAAAAATGATTGATTGCCGATAAATGGCTATGATCAAAAAAGGCAGATATATATGAATGACAACAATAAACAATTAAAACTTGCCTTTATTGGCGGTGGCAATAACTCAGCTGTAGGCTATGTTCACTTCGCCGCAAGTCAACTTGATAACAAGTTTGCAGTAGTTGCAGGTGCCTTTTCAAGAAACCCCGATGAAAATAGTGCAACAGCGCAGAGGTGGGGAGTTTCAGAAAAGCATTTATACAACGATTGGCAAGAGCTTGTAGAGCAAGAGAAAAACCATGTTGATGCATTTGTTATACTGACACCAACACCCCATCATATTGAGGTGATAACCTCGCTTCTAAAGGCGAATTTACCGATTATTTGCGAAAAAGCACTTGTTACCGGCCCTGCAGAAGTCGCTGAAATTGAAGCCTGCTACGATAAAAATAAACACTTTCTAGCTGTTACATACAACTACAGTGGCTATGCGATGGTCAGAGAGTTGAAACACCTAGTAAAGCAAGGTGCACTTGGCACTATCCAAAAAATTCACCTTGAAATGCCACAAGAGGGATTCAGAAGGCCGCCAGATATTGCAGGTAAACCATCGATGCCGCAGGAATGGCGTTTAAAAGATTTTGAAGTGCCAACCATTTGCTTGGATTTAGGGGTGCATTTACACCACTTATCAACATACTTACTTGAAATGGAGCCAACAGAAACAATCGCACAATTTACTAACCATTCTCAATACCCTAATTTAATTGATGATGTAAATATGTTGCTGAACTACCCAAATAACATAAAGGGTAGTATGTGGATGTCAAAAACGGCTATTGGCCACCGCAATGGACTTCAAATCAGAATATACGGTGATAAAGGAAGCGCGCGTTGGTTCCAACTAAACCCTGATGAATTAGAGTTAAACTACAATGACGGTCGCAGAGAAATCTTAGATAGAGCCGGACAGTGTGAGTATGCTAACCAATTTAGATATAACCGAATGAAGCCAGGTCACCCAACAGGATTTGTTGAAGCTTTTTCTAATTTATATACAGATATTTACGAAGAACTTTGCTGTTACTTAGCTGGTACAGACAAAAAAAATGACTATGTATTTGGCTTAGAGCAAGCGAAAGACGGCTTGAACTTATTTAAAGCAGCGCAAGAATCAGTCGAGTCAGCGCAGTGGATAAAGCTTAAAAGAGGTAATTAAATTATGATGAATAACCTTCCTATAGCAATCTATGGCGCCGGTGGTAATGGGCAAAAAATCTATCATGCACTTTCAGAACATGGAATTAAAATAGAATTTTTTGTCGATTTATACACGCAAGAAACTGAGTACCAAGGCTGTCCAATTTACAAACCTGACAATATTGCCAATAAAAATGTAACCATGCTTGTATCGGTATCTTGTACAAGTGAAGCTATTAAGCAGGATCTAATTGGAATAGGTGTTCAAGAATGCCTAAACATGAATGAAATCATTAATAGCTACCCATATGTTTTAGAAAGTTTTATTTCAAAGGATTACCGAGCAAAACTAATCTCTAGCACACAGAACGACAAAGAACAGTTAGCTTGGCTTAAAGAAAGACTAAGCGATGATGAGAGCAAAAAGTGTCTTGATGATATCATCGCATTTCGTAGCTCACCCTCTAGTGAAAGCTATGTTGAAAACGACTAGCAAACCCAATACTTTCCACCTTGGTTACTGAAACTTCCTCTTTGGAAAAATGGGATTAACTTTATTGATTGCGGTTCATATATCGGCGATACACTTGCAAGTGCAGCACAAGTATTAAAAGAAGCAGATATACAGTTAAGCACAATGCAATGTTTTGAACCTGATCCAAAGAACTTCCACTTATTAAACAAAACAGCGAAAGAATTAGTCTCTCAAGGTATTAAGACTTATTTATTTCCATGTGGTGTATGGGAAAAAATACAATATTGAGCTTCAGTGCAGACCTTTCGCAAGGCAAGTTTGCTGACTCACAGCAAATCACAGACAACAATCTACTTCTGCCTGTTATAGCGTTAGATGATACCAGCATAGCCTCTGCGGTTAATTTCATTAAAATGGATATCGAGGGCGCAGAGCCGCATGCATTGAAGGGCGCAAAAAAAATTATAACGCACCAATCCCCGCTACTCGCTATTTCCGTCTATCATGAGCCTGCTCATCTTTGGCAAATAGCTCAGCAAATTGAAAGCTATAACCCTAATTATGAGTACAAACTTCATTGTCATGGCGATTTCGGTCTAGAGATAATACTGTACGCAATTCCGAAATAAAAAACTTTATAAAGCAGCCTTCATAGGCTGCTTTGCCAACTTATGGCTATTGGGAATACTTTTCTTTGACCAACTGACGAAGAATTTTGCCTAAACTACTTCTTTCAAAACTATCAATCTGCTCTAACACTCTAGGCTGTTGATAATCGGTTAATTGCTGTAAACACAGTTTCTTTAATTCTGTTTCATTTACTGACGCCGAAACCGTCGTATAAACAACTTTTATTACCTCACCAAACTGAGAGTCTGGAATTGAAAAAGCCACGCAATCCTCAATGTCCGGATGCATTTTTATAACGGCTTCGATATCTTGAGGGTATACATTGATCCCCCCGCTTGAGATCAACTCTTTTTTACGGCCGACATAATATAAATAGCCTTGCTCATCAAGGTAACCTAAATCACCGGTTTTGAAAAAATCACCAAGATAATAAGCTTCTCGCGTTTTTTCCGGTAATTTATGATACCCGCTAAACCCGGTTGTTGTTTTACAACAAATTTCTCCAACTTCAGTTGCAGCTAATTCTTGGCCATGCTCATCGGTAATTTTCACAGTAACAAATGGTAAAGCATTGCCTACACTGCCGCTCAATTCAGGGTGTTCTGATACCGCAAAATCAGTCACAACACCAACCTCTGAAGCACCGTAACACTCGTGTAAGCGGCAACTAAGCAAAGAAAGTAAGCTTTGTTTACTCTCTTTATCTAATACCGCCGAAGAGGATACGAGGCAGCGTAAAGAGCTCAAATCATGCCCTTCAACACCATTTTGAATTAAGCTTACTAATTGAGACGAAACGGCAAATAGAAAACTCACCTGCTGCTGTTCAATTGCTTGTAGCCATAGCTTCAAATTAAACTTTGGTAATACAACCGTTGTTGCACCAAGCATCAAAGGCATTAGCACACCACGCTGAGCTAATGAGTGGTACATAGGAGTCGCTACGAGAATAACGTCATCGGGCGTTAATCCGTAGTAGTTTATGGTCGCATCAAATGCTCTATTTACTTTACATGCTTGGCTCAACACTATTGGCTTAGGTTGACCGGTAGAACCAGAAGTCATGGTTAAGATATAAGGTGCTTGCGTATCAATTGTATCAGTAAAAAAGTATTCTGCTTCAGCTTGTTGAACACAAAGCCAATTTGTTTCATTAGCAACACTTTGGCCTAATGTTATTAAATTTTCAGCTTCAATAAGATTATCTGCAAGAAGTGATTTGCTAATGGTCGGCCAAGCAATCACCTTAGCAACGGGGGTTTTCTTAAGAGCAACGGTCAGAGCAAGCCCTTTTAAGCTAACAGGTAACGGCACAGCGGCTAAACCTAATTTAGCGATTGCCAGCAGCGAAACAATAAATTCAATACCGTTAGGTGCAAATATTGCGACACGTTGGCCTTGCGTAACACCTTGTTTTAAAAAATGGCTAGTAAGCTTAATAACTTGCTGATTTAATTCATCATACGTTACGCTTTGCTGTTGAAAAACGACAGCTACCTTAGTGGGAGTGTTAGCGACATTCGTAGCAAATAACTCATAAATACCTTTATCCACCTACTCACCCTTTTCCTACAAAATTAAAATCATCAATCGAAGCATTTGGAAATAAATGTTGGGTCACTGCCATTTTTTTCGCATCCCCTGCAATAGATTTAAATCCTGCTCGCTGATTAAGCAAATTTACAAACTTATTTTCTTTATTAATAACGGCTACCCACATTGCATCTGGGTATGTTTGCTCAGTCTCTTTTAGTTGCCAATCTAATACTAGTTGAGCATGGGCAAAATTAACATCGTCACTTGCTGCAAACCAGCCACCTATTAAATAATTTTGCTGTTCTATTTCATACAATTGATGCCAAACGTAAAGTAACGGCTTGCCTTTCACTTCCATAACATAAGAGTCGCGTCGATTAGCAAACCACCAGCAATAATGATCAAGTTGATCGATATCTTTTGTGATCGTCATTCGCCAAGCATTGTTCGGTAAGTTTCTCGCTGTCAAATAGCGGTTTATGTCCTGATCAACCACTCGCCTTAACGTGATTGTGTCGGTTAAATGCTGATACTGGCTTGCAATTAGATTGTTATTGGCTTGAGTAATCTGGCTAGAAGCGAGTTCTGAAGTAATTAACTTAGCAACACGACTTGCACCTTCGCCATCAATTTTTACCGCAACGTTTTCACGCATTAGGTGGATACGTTCTATATTTTGTAGCATTGCTAAAATTAGCTTTAAAACCTGTTCTGGCGGATAGTCAATTAAGTTTGCGATATGGAAATAATGCCCCAAATCATCTAATGCAGCTTGTTGATTTTCTTGATTCTTTGCGATTGAGAACGTTAACGCAGGGGTTTTAGTCGCAGCCAGCTCATACAAGGACGTGCCTAAAGCGCCAACAAACAAGGTACAGCTTTTATAGTAGTTTGCTAAACAACTAGGTGCTGCAATTAAATTTAATTGTGAGTGACCTAAAGCTAACTCATGTAGCTGAGTAACGGATGTAGCATTAGGGCCTATAATTAGATTAACTTTATACTCTGGCGCTGTTTCAAGAATTAATCGTATGATTTCAGTAAGCTGTTTCCAATCGCCACCACCGCCGAGAGAAAACATAAGCTCTTTATTTGAGCGCTCTGTTTGCACGCAGTTTCGATAAGCCCTAGACAGCATCGAAAAATCAGGACCAAGTAAAAAGTGTTGTGATTCAAGTGCTGTACTTTGATAACGAGACGAAGTCTTTTCAGCATTCCATTTACTATCGATAACCAGCTCTGCTAGATGCTCTCTTTCAAGATCATCAACCGCAATAATCGATGGCACATGTTTAGCCATCTTTGATTCCCATTCAATATCAAAACGATAGCTATCAATAATTAATTTATCAATAATGAGCTGTTGCTCGTTGAAAAGCTGAACACAGTTAGCCGCATCTTCTATCTGTGTTTTTGCATAGGGTAATAAATGTATATTTCCAAGTTCTTTAGTTAAATGATCCGACAATTGTGTATCGACTAATAAAACAACCTCTTCACCTAAACATTGCAACTCTAACGCGAGCCATTTGCAACGCATAAAGTGGCCCAAGCCACATAGTGTATCGACTCTAATTGCTATCATTTAACTTCACTAACGCAGTCGCTAAATTTCCTACTTTTGCGTTTTCACTGTCGACCATTAACTCTGGAGGAACAGCAATACCATATTCGGTTTCTAAGCTCATTATAAGGCTCAGTATTTCAAATGAGTCTAACGCCCCTGCAGCTACAAAGTCATATTCAGCAATGTCAGCATCTTCAACAAATACGCCGCGTTCTAATAAAAATTGCTGAACCGAATGGATTAAGTCTTGTTTCATATCGCTCATTTTAGATCACTCCAAGACAATTGAGTGCCACAACGTAATTCTTTATTAACTGTTCGTCCAATAAGGTTTGGAAGCTCTTTTGGCATAATTTCGCCGCCCCCAGGACGCATTTGTCTTAAATGCTCAGAGCTCAGCTGATCTCCAGCTTTAATATCTTTGATAATGTAAACACAGCGACGTGCTTTTGAAGCAACGGATGGATAATCAACTTTACCCAATGCTTTTTCAATTTGTCTCACTCCATGGACAAGGGCCTGAAGCTCCGATGGCGTCATTGAAAAAAAGCTATCTGCAGTATTATCTGTTTTATCTAATACAAAGTGCTTTTCTATCATGCATGCGCCGACGGCAACTGAAGCCAGTGGCACATCATTTCCCAGTGTATGATCAGATAAACCCACCGGACATTCAAAAGCCTGTTGCATATGAGGGATAGTTCGCAAATTAATAGTCTCTGCAGGAGCGGGATAAGTGCTTGTACACTTCATCAATGCAAGTTCAGTAACACCCGCATCTTCAGCGACTTTTACCGCCTCAGCAATTTCAACTAACGTCGCACCACCTGTAGACATAATAACGGGTTTACCGGTAGCCGCTACATCACGAATTAATTGGTGGTCAATTAATTCCGGTGAAGCAATTTTATAGGCTGGAGCATCTAATTGTGCTAATAAATCTACTGCCGATTTATCGAATGGTGATGAAAAACAAGTAAGTCCAAGTTTTGCTGATAGTTCAAACAGTTCCGCATGAAAATCCCAAGGCATATAGGCTGTCTTGTATAAATCATGTAAGTACTGACCTTGCCATGGTCCCGTCGCTTCAAAGTGCGGAAGTTTACAATCCATGGTTAAAGTATCTGCGGTATAAGTTTGTAGCTTAATCGCATCAGCACCGGCTTCATGAGCGGCATGAACTAACTCTTTAGCTTTATTTAAACATTGACCATGGTTAGCTGACATTTCAGCGATGATATAACAAGGGTGATCGTGCCCTACCCATGTATCAGCTATTTTAAATTCTTTCTTAAACATTTTACCCAACTTGAACTTGTTCTACGTGCTCATTGATCTTAAGTATATCAGGATGAGAGCTTAGCATTTGTTTTAATTCATCAAATGTGAAATCAGTACGGTAATCGAATAAGCTATAAATGGCTTTAATTAACTCATAGTCAGCTGGCTCATCTAAAGTTAAACGCCAATGACTTAAATCATCGATGTTCTTATAGTCAGCCACTTTCATATTTCTGCAAATATATTGCGTCATATGCTCTTTTTCAAAATCTTCTGTTGCGCATTTAAAGGCTGATTTAAGCGCCTCAAATGTAAACACTTCTGTATCAAAACCATTAGGAAAACCACAGTGAGGGCCAGCCGAAATATAATCATACTCACTGCGCACACTATAGAAGTGGTCTATAACACGTGCGGTTTCAGTTAAATCAATAAGAGGACAATCACTGGTACAACGAACAATCACAGTATCTGAGTTTGCCTTTACAGACTGTGCAGCTAGGTAATAGCGACTTAATACATTGTTAGTGTCACCTTCAACGTATTTCACACCCAGTCGTTCACACAACTCAGTGATCGGTCGCTGAGTGCCATCATCTGTTGTCGCGATAATGATCTTCTCTTTAAAAGGAGCCAATCTTTCAAGCATCACTTCTAATACAGGCTTTGTTCCAAGAGGTAGCATTACCTTTTGAGGTAAACGAGATGACGTCATTCTAGCTTGAATTACAATATAAAAATCGTTGTTCAGAAGCTTTGAAACAAGCTGTTCAGTATAAGTATTCAACAACTTAAAACTCCCATAACATTGTTAGACCGCCATCATTTCGACCATCATCTACAACTTTAAAACCTATTTTATAATAAGCCGAAACGGCAGCAGTATTAGCTGAGTCAACACCAAGCTGCATTTTAGTAGTACCTAATTGCTGCTTTGCATGGCGTGCAAAACATTCAATTACTTCCTTTGCAACCCCTTTGCCATGCCACGCTTTTTCACCAATCAGAATACCCATTTCAACACAATCGCGTTTTTTTCCTTTGATGATAAACTTAATATTTCCAATATGCTCATCACTATCAAGAGTAAAAATGCCATAAAAATACACATCTTTATCTGCAAGCTGCTCTTCAATATATGCAACAAGGCCACTGTGAGACTCTGGTTTATTTAGGATGAATTCGCTAACACCTGAATTCAACCAGTTTAAATACTTAGCCGATGCATCCGCTGCTTCTAAGTATCTTAGTTTAAACCTATCTGAAGTCAGTAAGTTCATCTTAATTTAGCCTTTTAAAGCCCGAGGTTGATGGAATAACATGTGCCAGTAACTCTGGGTTTTCAATCGCATCGGCTATGGCAGAAAACGCATTATCAACCGCTTTTAAATAAGTCTCAACGTGGTGCTCTTTGTGCGCATACATGCAGTAAAACATATTAGTTGCTAATACACCTTGCTCTAACATTTTCTCAATAAAGTAGGATTTAAGCGTCAAAAAGTTTTCATTCTTTAAACTAAAGTGGCAAAGGGCATCAATACCAGAAACATGAATTTCAAGGCCATGCTTTTGCGCTAAACTTAGCCAGCCATCCTTAATTTTTGCACCGATTACGGCTAGATGCTCATGGACTTGGTGTTGCTCGTAATAGTTGATCGTTGCTAATGCAGCAGTAGGCCCTACTCGTTCAGTCCACATAGTGCTAGATATAAAACTAGTTTGTGCTGCATCCATCCATTTAGACTTGCCTATGACGGCAGCCATAGCATATCCATTAGCCATTGCCTTAGAAAAAACTGCAATATCAGGATTAATACCCAGCTTCAAATGCGATCCGCCACAGTTGATCCTAAAGCCCATAGATATTTCATCAATAATTAATGGGATATTTAATCGTGCTGCAATGGCCTCAACTTGCTGCCAGTATTCTTCAGATGGGGCAAAATTTCTCATTGGCTCCATCACGATAGCTGCAAGCTCATCACCATTTTCTGCAACTAACTGCTCTAGAGCTTCGATATCATTAAAAGGAAAAGGGAGTGCTGTTCCTGCTAGCGCTTTTGGAACACCTTTAGGTGAAAGGCCAGGAATTAAATGGTCGTTAAGATTACTATTACTTGTAACATTGGCAGATAAGTACCAATCATGCCACCCATGATAACCACTAAAAGCAATTTTATCTTTACCTGTTGCTGCTCGTGCAATACGCACTGCGACAGTCATTGCTTCACCGCCACAACGGGCATATCTAACTTCTTCAGACCAAGGGTGTAATTCTAATAACTTCTCAGCAAGCTCAACATCCTCAGGGCAATTTAAGCTAGAACTAACCCCATTGCGAATAGAGTTAATAACCGCATCATCAACTTCATCTACCGCGTAACCAAGAATATTTGCGCCGATACCAGAAATAGACATATCGAGGTACTCGTTACCATCAAGATCCCAAACTTGGCATCCTTTTGATTTAGAAAAATACCCAGGCCAAATATTGGTACTAAACATATCTGGTCGCTTAGAAAGCAATTGAGTTAAGCCAGGGATAATTGACTTTGCTTTTTCTTGTAATTTAATACTACTTACTACAGATTTATTTGTCATATTCTACCCAAAAGGAACCAATCTAATTAAAGAAATGTGTACACAAAATTAAATAACACTAAATTTCTACACGATAGAAGCTTTATCACGACTAAATAGACTACTTACACACTCTGAAGTTATTTCTATAATAATCAGGGGCTTGCTCTAAAAATTCAATCCAAAGATTTAGTGCTTTGCGGTAATAAGGCATAATACTTTCTTCATCACCATAATTATATAAAAGAGATACTAGAACTGAGGTTGTATATAAAGCCTCTCCCTCTAGCAGCAAAAATAAATTCAAATAATTAGTTGAAGATTTAAAGGAATATAAATACCGAATACTGCTTAATAAGGCTGATAAAGCTTCACCTCTGACCTTTACATCCTCTTTTAAGAACTCGATCATTGTATTGCAACAAGCTTCAAATTCGTCAAAATTAAGTAATGCTTCAACATCAGCGGTTGAATTCCGAACAGAGAAGCAATTTGACTTTATATAGTCAATTACATAGTTTTTATCGACACTAGATTGTTCAAGTAAAATATTGTCAGAACGTAATGGTAAAGCCCCGTTAATCTTGGCACCATTACTACAGTTATAAAAATTAATCCCTTTACTCTGAAAAGAATGAATTAATTTTTCCATTTGTTTTATCCCTACACTCATAAACTCATCGGTAAGAACAGCAGGAACAAAATTACCTGGAACAGAAATTTGCTGGCCTATTTTAAGAGGTTTGTGTTCAACTCCTTCACTATTTTCATAATAGAAACTCGATTTTGAATGGTGATAACTTTCATCAATATAACCATTATCAACACCAAACAAATAAACATTCTTAAGCCCTAAATGACAAACATAACTTAAAGCAGTATTACCAACTAACGGATTACAAAATGAAAGAATCTGTGTGATCCTGTTTCTCTGAAAGTACTCCGAAAGATGAATAAGCTGAGTGGATGACTCATTTCCTTTTAAGCCATAACCAACCCAAGGAAATAATCCTGACACAGTTGGATGCATCACATTTGTCACAAGCAGGTTTATTTGCTTACGAGCGGACTCAGGTAAGAAGTCTCTTAAAAAATCGTAAGTCAGTTCCGTTCGCTCCAAAGCAACATGGAAATCTGGAATAATTCCTTCCCTCACGAGAGCTGTTGAAGCCGAGTTACACGCAACAACAACAACTTTAGATTGCATTTTCTTTAAAAAGTCTATTTCCTGATCTAAAGATGGTCCATTTGCAACAATAAAAATAGGGAAACTCTCAATATCTCGACTCAACTTATGTTCCGAGTTAATAAGGTTCA
Source organism: Pseudoalteromonas sp. HF66 (assembly GCF_011806445.1). Classification (NCBI taxonomy): domain Bacteria; kingdom Pseudomonadati; phylum Pseudomonadota; class Gammaproteobacteria; order Alteromonadales; family Pseudoalteromonadaceae; genus Pseudoalteromonas; species Pseudoalteromonas sp. HF66. The sequence goes on along the minus strand of NZ_JAATOU010000004.1, from coordinate 114,218 downwards.
AACCATTATCTAGATTACCAAGCGTGTGAGCAATCCCCATTAAGGCATCATCAAAAAAACCAAAACCAGTAAAAAATTGATGATAATTAACTTTAAACTCTTCAATCCACTTATTCATAAAGCTTGAAGGATAATGTTGGTAAAACCATGTGTAGCTAACTGAAGCAACACCTACATTTCTTGTCCGCTCATAAAGTTCTTTAAAAACCTCAGACTCAGTCTTGCCTATACCTAAATATAAGAAACTACCACTTTTGTCTATGGTTTCTAAAATACATTTCCAATCAGCAACAAAGAGGCTTGCAAAAAAGTAATCTTCATTCGGTTCCAAAATATTGATAAAGTCAATTTTTATATCTTGTAAAATCATATTCAAATGATAACCAAGACCAATTCCAAATAACATCAAACTCGGAAGCTCTTTATCTAAAGTGCTATTATCTTGTAACTCTACTTTCGCTTTATTAAATACCACACCCAACGATTTCATTAGTTCAACATGTACAAAATCCAATTCATTTTCTAATGAAGATATACGGGAATGATCCGTTTTACCTAAAATAGGAGATTCAATATTCTTTCGAACTTGCTCTTCAACTTGCTGAATTGGGTTTTCAGAGTACATCGGAACATTTGTATCATAATCTACAATATTTGCAGTCCCATCTTCATTTACAATTAACTGAAATTTTTCATTAGGAATATAATCGATATATTTTTCAAATATCTCAGGGAAGTAATGTTTAAATGCAAGTAAGTTTTCTTCAAATTTTAAGTTTGCTTTCTCTGCAAAAGCCTGTTCTTTTTGTTGTTTTGCTAATTTCTTATCTATTTCATTAGAAAGTGATTCAAGTTGAGTTTTAACCGATTTATGTATAGTCATTCATTTCCTACCTACTTGATACCTTTATAAACATCTATCTTTTTTTGGTTGCGTAAATGAGAACCTATCTGCTGAGCTAATGCTTGTTTCTTAATTTCAGTGCGCTTTATTATTTTTTGGAAATTCGCGTAAAAATTTCGCAAAGCTTCCACTTCATCTTCATTATAATTCTCACGCTGTTCAAAGAAGTTTCTGAGCTTTTTATCAAGCTCTACAAAGCCAGACTCTAATGAATCAAAATCGTTGTTTTCTAGGTAGGAATCGAGTGCATCAATTTGCTCTTCAAGATAATCTAAACAATTAACCGACATTAGCGTCAGCACCATTTTCCCGAAGTGTTTGCTCCCTAATATCATGTGGTATCGCATCCCACGCAGACTTTATTTCTTTCAGTAAGCCACTTACCTCATCGATAATTGTAGCGTCGTTATTAATACTTGCATCTAATAATCGATCTATCATGTAAGAATAGAGCGCATATAGGTTTTCTGTCACTTCACCACCAACTTCAAAATCCAAACAACCTCTAAGTGCTTCAAGGATAGCTGAAGCTTTTGATAAGTGCTCACTCTTTGCTTCGAGGTGTTTTTTTTCAATTGCGACTTTTGCCATCACCATTTTCTCTACAGCTCCAGCCATCAACATTTGGATTATCTCGTAACGATCGGCACCTGCAACACGGGTTTTCAGAGCTTCTTTCTGATAATTTTTTACTTTTGCATTATACATAAATCACCTAATAATAATTTTTAAAGTCGCCTTAATAACTTATGATTTAGATTTGGTAAATCCTGGTAAACTTGATAACTGTGCACTTAAATAAGATTGCGTTGATTGCATCTGGGCCAGTAGTACATCTAAACCCGAATATTGTTTTCTCAATCGTACTTCAAGCTCTTCCATACGATATTGGTGATTTGCAACATCATCTTCTAATTCATCTAATTGACTATTTAAATTCTCTTCACGTTGCTTAATAATACCATCAGAATCAATATAGTTATCTAGCAATGATTCAAATTGCTTAGCTATACCGTTTTCTCCTGCAAAAGCCTTGCCAATATCATCAAAATTATCATCCATCGCTTCATTTAAGCTACGCACTAATGATGACTTTTCAAGGTAGCCTTCTTTATCAACTCCTAGGCCAATATCAAAAATACTGGTAAATGGGCCTGAATCAGTTAAATTAGTTGAAAGCGTGTTCACTAACTGCGAGCTTAAAGAACGTATTGTTGCATCACTATTGAGCGGCTTCCCAACGCGCGATTGAAAACCTAGCTGGCCGATAACGTTATTATAATTTGCAATTAACTCATCAACTAAAGTCGTAATACTCTCTCTATCGTACTCTACTGATAGTTTAGCTGTTTCACCGTCAACACTTTGACGCTTAGCAGTAATAGTCATATCTTGTACGGCATCTTTAAAGGTATTAGTATCATTTGTAATGGTGATACCATCCACTTTTATGACTGCATCTTTTGCTTCATTGCCTGCAGCGATAGCAATACCGCCAGCCCCACCAGCATTTGCAACAGTTGAGACATTATCAAGCTCAGCATTATCATTAGTAATCACAAGATCATTACCAGTACCTGACACACTCGAAGTAAAAACTAGCTTAGATTCAGTGCCTGTATTTATGATATTAGCAGTTACACCAAAGTTACTATCAGAGTCATTTATTGCATCGCGTAGATCGGCAAGAGTTGCGCCAGCATCAAGAGTTATATCAAAGCTTTTGTCACCTGCAGCAAAAGAAAGCGTTCCGCCAGAAGCCGTTACTACATCATCAGTCGAAGTAAATAAACCATCATTTGAGGTTGCTCGACTGCCTTGCGCAAGATCAACAACTTCTATATTAAAGTCACCAGGAGTAATATCTGAGGTAGGCGTTACAGAAATTAAATCGCCATCATCACTTGTGGGCTGCTTAATATTAGCAATACGTTTATCAAAGTTATCCGGGTCGGCAAGTTTCTCTATGGTATCTTGTAGTTTTGATAAAGCTGATTTCACTTCTCCAAGTGCTGATAACTCAACCTGAAGTGACTCTTCTTTTTTAACAAACGCATTCATTTTTGGAGTATTTTCAGCTGAGACTGTTGCTGAGATAATACTCTCAAGATCCAATCCTGAACCGATACCTGCGGATGTAATCAGTGGCATAATAATACTCCTAATGAAACTGGTGGTTATACTGAACTATTAAACAGTAAGCCTTTATTAGTTAATTTATCGGCAAATTCATCTAAAGCTTTAGCAACTTCACGAAATTCCTTGGTAGGAATTTCTCTGATGACCTCATCACTTTCTTTATCAAGTACCTTGATAATAGGCGGATCACCAAGCTCATCAAACTCAAAAACTAAATTTGTTGAAGTCACAGGAATATACTCGTTTAACTTTTCAAGGTTTTCCTTCACCACGGCAATTAAATCACGTTTTTCTTGTTCTTCTTTTTTAGGCGTTTTTTCAATATTCACAGGTTCACGACCAGCAAGTTCTGTGCCTTTATTACTTTTAACTTCGTCTATTTCCGGCTGAATTAAAGTTGGTGTGGACGAAGATAAGTTATCGGGCGCTTTTTTTAACGAATTAACTTCAATCATCGCAGCTGTCTCCTAATACAGATAAACCAAGTATAAGCCACTGTGCTGAAATTTTCCTCAACACAGTGGTAATTAGGTAACCACTAACCAAGTAGAGAAAGTGCTACTTGTGGACGTTGGTTTGCTTGGCTAAGAATGGAGCTACTTGCTTGTTGTAAGATTTGCATCTTAGTTAAGTTAGCTGTTTCTGTTGCAAAATCGGTATCTTGGATACGCGAACGTGCAGCAGATAAATTTTCAGCAATATTAGCTTGATTCCGAATGGTTGATTGAAAACGGTTTTGCACCGCACCTAGCTCTGCCCGCTTTTTGTCTACCACAGCAATCATTGCATCCATACCAGCTAAAACAAACTGTGCATTACCTTGTGAAGAAACACTGATAGATGTTTCTCTAAATTTTGTAGCAAAATCATCAGTACCAGCAATTGCCGCCCCTGACACATCTGATACACCTGCAGCAAGAGTTGTTAAGCCGTTACCTGTAACGTTACTAGCGATACTCGCGATACCAGATAAAGTAAAACCATCTTCAGCTGATAACGACCCTGTTGCTGAACCACCAACATTTTGCATGCTAAAGCCGATAGTTTGTACCGCATCAGCTCCCACTTGGAACTTCGCATCATAAGAACCATCTAGTAAATTTTGGCCACCAAAGGTTGTATCTTCAGCAACACGATTAACTTCCGCAGAAAGTGAACGAATTTCTTCTTGTAGTGCCAAACGGTCTTCATCTGTATTCGAACCATTCGATGCCTGTTGAGCAAGAGTACGAATACGTTGGAACATTGATGTTACTTCGTCTAATGCCCCTTCAGCTGTTTGAGCAAGAGAAATACCATCGTTTGCATTTCGGTTACCTTGCGTCAAACCATTAACCTGACCAGTTAAGCGATTTGCGATTTGCATACCAGCAGCATCATCTTTTGCGCTATTGATGCGTAAACCAGAAGACAAACGTTTGAATGATGTATCGAGTGAGTTGCCAGAATTCATTAACTGGCGCTGTGCGTTCAAAGAACTCACATTAGTATTTACGTATAAAGCCATATTAGCCTCCGCTTTATCATTTTATAGATGAATAGCGGGATACCCCTACCCTGCTATTCAACCGACTTAGAGTCCTAGATTGATAGTTCTCTAAGTCGTTTATCGTCCGATAAAGCGAAAGCTTTAGCTTTATTTGTAAATTTTTTAACTAATTTTTAAATTTTAACCTTGTAGCAAACTCAAAGCTGCTTGAGGTCGTTGATTTGCTTGGCCTAAAATAGTTTGACTTGCTTGCTGTAAAATTTGATTTTTAGTCAAATTTGCCGTTTCTGCAGCAAAGTCAGCATCTTTAATACGTGACTTCGCAGCTGATAAGTTTTCTGAAATATTTGCTTGATTCCGAATAGTTGATTGAAAACGGTTTTGTACCGCACCTAACTCAGCACGCTTTTTATCAACAACAGCTATCATAGCATCCATACCAGCAAAAACTTGCTGTGCATTTACTTGGCTTGAAACACTAATATCACCAGCAGTAATACTGCTGAAACTAACCGTTGCTTCTGTTAGCGCTGACGAAACACTACTTATACCAGCCGCAAGCGAAGACATTCCTTTACCACCAACGGCAGAAGCGATTGCTGCAATTCCTGACATGGTAAAACCACCATTATTCGTCATAGAAACCTGACCATTCGTAGTCGCACCCACACTTTTCATACTAAAGCCAATTGTTTGAACAGCATCAGCACCTACTTGAAAGCTAGCTTCATAACTACCATCGAGTAAGTTTTGACCGCCAAATGTGGTATCAGCTGCAATACGGTTAACCTCATCTGATAATTGACGGATCTCTTCTTGAATTGCGAGTCTATCTTCATCGGTGTTTGAACCATTTGCAGCTTGCTGAGAAAGAGTACGAATTCGTTGGAATGTTGAAGTAATTTCATCTAATGCACCTTCAGCTGTTTGAGCAAGTGAAATACCATCATTCGCATTTCGGTTACCTTGATTCAAACCCAAAATTTGTGATTGTAGACGGTCAGAAATTTGTAAACCAGCTGCATCATCTGCTGCACTGTTAATACGTAAGCCTGATGAAAGGCGTTTAAACGAGGTATCTAAATCGCCACCTGATCTATCCAACTGTCTTTGTGCGTTTAATGCACTAACATTAGTATTTACATATAAAGCCATAATAAACTCTCTTCTTATCTGTCAAAGTTAAGTCACTTTAAAAGTGTTTTGACAAAGTGACCCTTACAGCGGCAAATCTGAGTCGCCTGGGGCAAAAAACTGCCACTTTGCTGGTTAGTTAATTAACTTAAAAGAATTAGAGCAATTAATAGGCCAACTATTAATTGAAATTAAAAAGGAATGAAAAAAAGGCTCCATTTAGGAGCCTTAAGAGAGATAAGTTTAAGAGTGGGTTCAATCACACAAATTATGGCATAATCTGTGCTTTATATTTTATGTTCTTACAAATGTTAGAACACTACTGTCAGGATTTTGAGCGCCTCCGCTTTATAATCCTATCTTAGCGCCTTTGTTAATACCCCATTAGACAAAGGCGCTTTTCTTTAAGTCAAAGTTTTGACTTCACCTTAACTTAAATCCCTCAACTATTAACCTAGTAAGCTTAATGCCGCTTGTGGACGTTGATTCGCTTGACTTAAGATTGTTTGGCTCGCTTGTTGTAAGATTTGCATCTTAGTCAAGTTAGCTGTCTCTGTCGCAAAGTCAGTATCTTTGATACGTGATTTCGCTGCGCTTAAATTCTCAGAAATATTAGCTTGGTTACGAATTGTAGATTGGAATCGGTTTTGTACAGCACCCAGCTCCGCACGCTTTTTATCTACAACTGCAATCATTGTGTCCATACCTGCTAAGATAAATTGTGCATTACCTTGAGAAGATACACTGATAGATGTTTCTCTAAATTTTGTAGCAAAATCATCAGTACCAGCAATTGCCGCCCCTGACACATCTGAAACACCCGCAGCCAAGGTTGTTAGTGCATTACCCGTTACACCACTCGCTACACTAGCAATACCAGACAATGTAAAACCATCAGCATCCACGCCTGACATTGAGTTTGCTGTCCCACCAACATTTTTCATGCTGAAACTTATAGTCTGTACTGCATCAGCACCAACTTGGAAACTAGCATCATATGTACCATCTAAAAGGTTTTGACCACCAAATGTTGTATCCGCAGCAACACGGTTAACCTCTGAAGACAAAGAGCGAATCTCTTCTTGAATCGCTAAACGGTCTTCGTCAGTATTCGAACCATTTGCAGCTTGTTGTGCAAGTGTACGAATACGTTGGAACATTGATGTTACTTCGTCTAGCGCACCTTCAGCTGTTTGTGCTAATGAGATACCGTCGTTCGCGTTACGGTTACCTTGGTTAAGGCCGTTGATTTGCGATGTTAAACGGTCAGAAATTTGTAGACCTGCCGCATCGTCAGCTGCGCTGTTGATACGGAAACCAGATGATAAACGCTTGAATGAAGTATCAAGTGAGTTACCAGAATTCATTAATTGTCTTTGTGCGTTTAATGAACTAACATTTGTATTTACATAAAGTGCCATGATATTTCTCCCGAAGTAAACTTATCATTTACTCTCAAACTTACTCTAATTAAGCGGTAACTGTTGTTTGTTACTCTGCTTGGTTAATTAAGTTATCGGTCCGCTCAAAAAATCCTTTAGTGAATTTTTAAACAAATTTTAAATTTTTATTTAAGACACTGTATTTATAGAAGAAATACTTTAACTTTTTAACTAAATATAGCTTCTGGTTACCTTGAAAGCCGCGTTCATGATGTGTTACTGAGGATATAAAGACTAAAAATAGTGCCCTAAAAGCGCTTTTAAAGTGTGAAGCTTAAGGAAGGTTTTGTAGGTTAAGCTTATTAAATAAGCTTAACCTATATAAATTATAAGTAATCAAATAATGATAAGTTAGCCAAACGGCCAAATGTTGCCTGAGCAGCTTGCAATGATGTTTCTTGTTTAGTGAGTTCAGTAATTGCTTCAGCCATATCAAGCTCAACGAGTTCTGCTTTTGCTGCTTTATTACTGGTATCTAAATCACTATTAGACTGTTCAATTTTCTTGGCCGTATTTAAGCGACCACCTAAGCCAGCCTGAACAAGAGAAACCTGATTTTTGGCATTATCGAGTTGTACAATAGCATCCGCTAAAACTTGATCAAACTCTTCTTGAGTTAAATCAGGATTGGTTAGTCCTGCTATCAGATCATCCAAAGTATTTAACGCATTCTCTTTTTGTGGTGCTTCAAGGTCAACATCAACTTGGCCATTTGCAACAGGTGAAACAGAAATCTCCATACCTTGATATTCAATTTTACCGTTTTCAAAGCTACCGCTGTCAATCGTTACACCAGCTTGCTGCACAACAAATGTATTAGGTGTGCCTGTGGTAGTAATAAAGCTTAGTGTATTAGCATTTGCCGCTGCAGCAGGATCAGCGTTGTAGCTAGCCTGATGGAATTTATCGAAATCAGCTTGCTCAGTAACATAAATTTTTGAGCTTGTAATACCGCCTGACACAGTGCCGTCGTTTGATGCCACATTTAGTCGAGCATTTACTTTTTCGAATGTATCAAAACCATTGTCACTTGATTTGATTTCTACACCTTCAGCTACTTTGATCTTGTGTTGCCCCTGATCGCCACCATATTCATAGCGTCCAGAAGTACTATTAAAGGTGTAAGACGGAGTATTATCTTGGTAACCCGAAAAGATAAATTTACCGTCTTCGGTCTTTGCATTCATCAAATCAAGTACCGTACTTTGCAATGCTTTAACTTCTTCAGCAATACCTTCACGGTCGATATCACTATAGGCACCGTTACCAGCTTGAATAGATAAAGTATAAGCAGACTCAAGTGCGCCTTTAATATTTTGCAGCACACTTTCTTCTGTCGTTAGGCGGCTATTCAACATAGTGATATTTTTTGTGAACTGTTCATTACCCTGAATGCGATCGTTATAAAGTAAAGCGCGAGCCGTTGCTGAAGGATCGTCAGCAGCAGTCAATACACGCTTTTGGGTATTAACCTGCTCTTGTGCTTTGTTTACATTTTGCTGTGAGTTAAGAATAGAGTTAAGGTTATTCTTATACATCATGTTATTTGAAATACGCATAATTACCTCGCCGCACTTAATAAGGTGTCAAAAATAGTACGTGCTGTTGAAAGTACCTGTGCAGATGCCGCATACGATTGTTGAAAACGCAGTAAGTTTGCCGCCTCTTCATCAAGGTTTACACCTGATAGCGATTCATACCAGGCTTCCGACTGATCAGCCAATGCTGTAAAGGCTGCGCCATTGGTTTGAGCTTGACTAGTCACAACACCAATATCAGTAACAATTCCAGAATATGCTTGATTAAAGGTTTTATGATTATCAGCAGTACTACTTGCTTCAACATTTTGACGAACTAGTTCACCATTTTGTAAATCAGCCAATAGCAAACCATTACGGTTATCATCAAAACCACCAGTGTTAAACTCAAGTGTGAAAGTGTCTCCTGTAGCTGGAGAGCCTTCGATATTAAAATCGAAGCCATAAGCATCATAAGGTGCTCCCGCTTGAGCAAGAATATTCTCAGCAGGTGGTGTAATAGTAAACGTTGATGTGCCGTTGCCATCTGTGATTTGATATTCGTTAGCATTCGCCGTTTTCACTAACGTGATATCGCCATTCGCCAAACTAGGTGGTGGGCCTACGGTAATACCCGTTGAGTTATCAATATCTGAGACTGTACCAGCAGAAATACTTGCGTCACTGGTGTTATTAATATCGTTCGCAGTTCGAATAGGTGATGCTAATGCTAAGTCTTCAGGGCGTTCCGTCGCAAGCTCTAGGCTCGTAGAAGCCTGAGAGTTCAACTTAACCATAAATTGGTCACCGGTATTGGCAGCACCCGATACATTGAGCTGTAAACCAAACGCTTCGCCGCCAGTGATGGTTGATGAATCAATCACACCTGCTGTCACATTCGCTGTTGACGCGGTGCCAATTGGTTCGCCTTTATTATCGATTGCCTGAATCTCAACAGTCGTAGCACTGGTATAAGTAACGATAAAATCACTTGCTGGCAATTCGCTGCCTTTACCTGGCTCAAGAGTTGCCGTCATTGTTGATGTGCCCGTGTTGGCTTGATAACCGAACGCATCAACGGTTGGAATAGCAAAAATATCACCACCAATTTCACCATTAGCGTCCATACCTAAGCTATTTTGTTGGTTAAAGGCATCAGCTAACGCTAACCCCATTTGACCTAGCTGGTTTTGCGCTGGCACTAAAATGTCGTCACGAAATGCCAATAATCCGCCTATTTTGCCTTTCAACTTACTCACATCAACTTCAAGCGGCACAGCTTTGCCACCGTTTACATCAAGTTTCAGCTCTTTAAAGTTCGGATCAGGATCGCCACTGAATGAAAACAAGTTAAATGTACCACTTTGCATGACAAGAGCTTGGCCTGAGCCTAAATACACTTGCTTTTCGCCGTTATTACCATCTAGGGTTTCAATATCAATCAGCTCAGATAAGTCACGAATCGCTTTATCGCGTTCATTGTATAAACCACTTGATACTGACTCACGATCAGTACCATGAACCGACGCAATCTTAGTATTCAAATCACTGATATTTTGGATCAGGTTATTTGCTTCTTCAGAAAAAATCTCTAGTTGCTCATTTACCACTGCTTTTTGGTCAACCACAATGCTCGATAATCTGTCCATTTGATCAATTAAGTTTTGTGCATCAGTCATGACCAGTGAACGAGCTACTGTTGATGACGGTTGATTTAAGCTTTCTTGTACATTGTTAAAAAACGAATTGACACTCGTTGATAAGCTGTTTGACTCTTCTGAGAACAAGCTGTCTACTCGGCTTGCTTCAGTCACAAATTGATCAAAGAATGTTTTATTAGAGGTATCTCTATTTAATTGCTTCTGCGCAAATTCATTCAGTAAGCGATACGTTTCACCACGACCCACTTGGTTGTCGATCATGGTTGTGAACTCTGTACGCTCACGCACATAGCCCTCGGTATTAACGTTGGCTATGTTTTTACTGGTGGTTTGTAAAAGCTCAGAATTAGCTCTTACACCGGCATTTGCTATGTCATATAAGCTAAATGACATCAGGGTCTACTCCTTAACGTACCAATGAAGCAGCGACACTTTGAAGCTCAACACGCTTCAATACCTGCTTAATTTTATCGGCATAATTTGGATCAGTTGCATAACCTGCTTTTTGTAACGAATCTAAAAAGGCTGCAGGCTCTGCAGTATTATTGAGTGCTTCTTGATAACGTGGGTTTTCATTTAAGAAATCCACAAAGTCGTTAACACTGTCTTTAATCGATTGATAAGAACGGAAACTTGCTTGCTTTTTAACTGGCACGCCTTGTTCAAACTCAAGCGTGACTTTGCTCGCTTTATCACCTTGCCAGCTCGTATCCGATTTAATATTGAATAAGTTGTTACTACTTGTGCCATCAGCTTTACTGATAATGTGTTTACCCCAACCTGTTTCAAGGGCTGCTTGAGCAACCATCACAGCAGGATTTAAACCAATCTTCTGTGCAGCATTTTTTGCGTGCTCCCAAACAGAGCTAATAAAAGACTCCACATCTTCAAAGCGGTTTTCTGTTTGCTCGTTTGCTGTTGTATCTGCGACAGCTTGCGGTTCAGCCTTAACATCAGTTTTGCTATCAACCACACCGCTTGCCCGTTTATCACTATCAAAGTCAGCAGTAGTTCTAAGCACAGAACCAGGAGTAAACTTCTTACCGTCAGGCGAAAGCTGCTGCACTATCAAGTCAGCTAGGCCGAGCGAGCCATTAGATGAAAGCTCAACCGACATTTGTTGATCATGCATCTCTTCAAAAAACTTAACGCCGCTTGAATTAAATGGGCTGTCTTTATCTTCAAACGCTTCATTTGCTTTACGCATACTTTTAAGAAGCATTTGAGTGAAGATAGATTCGAATTGTGCCGCCGCTTTTTTCAGCGCCTCTTTTGACGCATCGCTAGAGGCATCACTTTTCAAAGCACTTTGACGTAATGAGTCTAAGTTACCTAAATCAAAAAAGTTTTGCTTGTCGAGATGATTAGTATCCATCAGCTTTTTGACACAATAGTTAATAATGAAAAATAAAATGCAAAAATTGCGCCAACAAAAAACTATATAAATGAATAGCTAATAACTGATACAGGAATGGACTGACTTCAGAACAAAGATTTTGACTGATATTTGTGTGCTAAATGATTTAATAACTACTAGAAACAAAAACGCGCTCGAAAGCGCGCTTTAATTTAAATGATAACCAGTTGCCCGTTTATCGCCCCCGCTTCTTTTAAAGCTTCTAGAATCGCCATTAAATCACCCGGTGCGGCTCCAACCTCATTGATGGCTCGAACGAGATCATCAAGATTAACACCAGGGTTAAATACAAAAGCACGTGAGTCATCTTCATTAACATCAATAATGCTTTGATTTGTGACAGCGGTTTCACCTTCACTTAAGGCATTTGGTTGTGACACATTTTGCTGCTCAGCAATAGTGACCGTCAAACCACCGTGCGTAATAGCCGCAGGCTGCAGCTTCACATTTTTACCAATCACAATTGTACCAGTGCGCGAGTTAACAATAATTTTTGCAGCGGTGTCTGCCGGCTTAAACTCTAAGTTTTCAAGAGTAGACAAATACGCAACACGTTGAGATGCATCACGCGGTGCCAATACACGAACTGAGGCTGCATCGATTGCCTGCGCGCTATCAGGGCCAACTAAATCATTAATTGTTTGCTCTAAGCGTTTTGCCGTTGTGAAATCAGGGCGGTTTAAATTAAAGGTAATGTAGTCACCTTGCATAAACGGGCTCTTAATAGCACGCTCTACAATGGCACCGTTTGGAATACGACCTACCGTTGGCGTGTTAATAATGACCCGGCTACCATCAGCTCCTTCAGCACCTAGACCACCAACAACTAAGCTGCCTTGTGCAATCGCATACGTATTACCATCAACCCCTTTTAAAAAGGTTTGTAATAAGGTACCACCGCGTAAACTACCTGCACTCCCGATAGACGAAACCGTAATATCTATGGTTTGCCCTGGTTTTCTGAATGCTGGTAGCTCTGCATGAACAGCAACGGCTGCAACATTTTTAATTTTAGGTTTTAAGCTATCTGGTAAAGTAATACCAAAGCCATTTAACATGGCTTTAAAGCTCTGTTGAGTAAATCTGCTTTGTTCACCTGTGCCTGGCAAACCTACAACCAAACCATAACCGACTAATTGGTTTGCACGAACACCTTCAACCATAGATACATCTTTGACTCGCTCAGCCTGTGCAGAAAACTGCAGGCTAATTAAGCAAAGAGCGATGATGTATTTAAACCCATTCATGACTTTGTTCCTCTAAAATGGGAAAAGCGAACTACTAAAGAAACGAGACAGCCAACCTGCGCTTTGTGTTTCTTGAATTTGCCCTTTACCTGAATATTGAATTCGCGCATTGGCAATTCGGTTTGATGTTACTGTATTACTAGCTGAAACATCTTCTGGACGAACTAAGCCTTCAAGGCGAATAAACTCTTCGCCAGTGTTCAACGTAAGCCATTTTTCACCGCGAATAACTAAGTTTCCATTGGGTAAAACACGCATCACGTTGACAGAAATATCACCAAATAAGCTGTTTGATTGATTAGACTTTGAGTCACCTTTAAACGATGCCCCCGAGCCAATACCAAATTGAATACTATCACCACCAATGTTAACTGGATTACCTCCCAGACCAATTACTGGATCTAAACTGGCATCCGTTTCTTTATCTGTTTCGGTTTTAGCTGCTTTGGTCGCTTGAGTAGACTCTTGCAATTTAACAGTGATGATATCGCCAGCGCGTAGAGCCTTTTTATCTGAGTACAAGTCATTTGATGAATAACTATCAAACAACGACCCCGTTGGTACCATAGGCTCTGTTGTCGGCTCCGGGTACATAGGCGCATAGTAAGGGTCATCCTGAACCACATGATGATTTTGCGTTGTCATACAACCACCCAGCATTAATGCTGCCGATGTGACTAAGATAATATTACGCATGCTGCCTCCTACCCATTAAAGCTGCTGATTAATGTAACTAAGCATTTCATCAACCGCTGAAATCACTTTTGAATTCATTTCATAAATTCGTTGTGTTTCAATCAAGTTAACGAGCTCTTCTGTCACATTCACGTTAGACGTTTCAAGAGAACCTTGAACCACACTGCCTAAACCATCGATACCTGGGTTACCTTGCACAGGCGCACCACTAACAGCGGTTTCTGTGTATAAGTTTTGCCCCATGGGCTCAAGACCCGATGGATTAATAAAATCACTAATAGTTAGCTGACCAATTACCACATTGTCTGGTTGCCCTGCGATACGAACTGACACTTCACCGTCTTGCGAAACAGTGATTGATTGTGCATCATCTGGAACATTCATTTCAGGCTGCAAGGGAAAACCCGCTCCCGATGTCACAATTCGACCATCTTCGTCAGTCGTGAATTGACCATTACGTGAATAGGCAATATTGCCATCAGGTAATTGCACTTCAAAAAAACCAGGACCTGAAATCATCCAATCCAATGAATTTTCTGTGGTAAGCATGTTACCTTGTGAAAAGTTCTTTTGGTTAGCAACCACTTTGGCACCGGCACCTAGCATTAAGCCCGATGGCATTTCAGTGTCTTGTGACGAACGACCACCTGGTTGGTTAATGTTTTGATATAGTAAATCTTCAAATACGGCGCGGCTTTTTTTGTAACCGACCGTGCTGGCATTCGCGAGATTATTTGAGATCACCGAAATATCGGTTTGCTGGGCGTCAAGCCCGGTTTTACTGATCCATAATGCAGGATTCATAACTCTACCCTCTCAGTCATCTTAAACAATGCGTAACAGCTGATCTTGACGCTCATCGAGCTCTTCGGCTGTTTTCATCAATTTAACTTGTAATTCAAATTGGCGTTGATTGCTGATCATGTCGACCATTTCATGCACTGGGTTTACATTCGACATCTCAAGCGTTCCCGACAGTACTTTCACGTTCGGTGAAATATCACAAAAACCACATAGATCATTTACCAACATATCTTCTTTTGGTCGAAATAAACCGTCATTACCTTTTTCAAGCTGAGTGTTATCAGCCTCAATCACTTTTAAGCGATCAACCACTTCCAAAAAGTTAGCAGGCGCACCTTGTGGGCGAACCTGAATAGCGCCATCTTCACTAAACTCAACTTTCTCGATAGGTAACGGCAAAATAATTGGACCACCTTCGCCAATTACTTGACGGCCGTGGCTAGTGATCAACGCGCCATCTGGAGTAATGTTTAATGTGCCAGTTTTGGTGTACGCCTCATTGCCTGATGCATCTTGTACACTCAACCAACCACGGTCACTCATCGCGATATCAAGCTCGCGGCCAGTTTCAACAAAGCCACCCGATTCCATATTAGATCCAGGGCGTTCTTGCATTGTAAACACCCTAGATGGCAGACCTTCACCGAAGGCTTGCATAGAGCGAGCTTGTGCAAAATCAGCTTTAAAGCCAGTGGTGTTAGCATTTGCAAGATTGTTGGCCTTGAGTTCAAGACCTCGCAAACTTTGCTTTGCACCCGACATGGCAATGTAGACCATTTTGTCCATAACATTGACTCACTAAAAATACGATAACTAAGAAATGCAATAAAAGTGCCAAAGTAAAATTGACGCTAAAATGAGAAAGAAAAATGAGGTCGGTAAAATGAAAAAAGGCTGCCAATAGAGGGAGCAGCCTTCGTGTCGGATTAGCTTAGAGCCGTTAAAATTAACGGATCTGTAGGATACTTTGTTGTAGTGTTGAGTTAACCTCAAGCGCACGTGAATTTGCTTGGAAGTTACGCTGCGCACTGATCAAGTCAACTAACTCATTGGTTAGGTTAACGTTTGATTGCTCAAGCGCTGATGAGTTAATTGAACCTAAGGTACCTGAACCTGGTTCGCCAGCAATCGGCTCACCTGATGTTAAACTCTTCTTCCAAGAAGTATTACCTACTTGTTGCAAGCCTTGTGAGTTCGAAAAACGTACCATCGCAACTTGACCTAAGAAAGAAGTATCACCATTACTGTATGAAGCCACAATTTTACCGTCAGAACCGATATCGATACCTGATAAACGACCGACAGTCGCACCATCTTGTTCAAGTGCTTTTACTTCAAAGTTACTAGCATATTGAGTAGGTACTTTATTCGCTGTTGCAGCTTCATCACGCCAGTTCATCGTTACATCATCTGGGAAGCTAGCACCATTAGATAGTAGATCAGATAAACCTGTCGCAGCGCCAGCGCCATTTGGTAAAGTTAACGGATTAAATGATGCATCAGTATTTGCAACACCATCCGTGTTAAGTGGTAAACCACTTGAATCAAATTGGAATGTAGTTAGTGGTGTGTAAGGCGTTGTTGTTTGCTCTACACCAGTTGCATCAAATGGTTTTTCATCAAGTGTGGCATACACTTCCCATTCGTTTTCATTACCTGTTGTCGCTGAGTCTGTTTTCACAAAAAAGAATTGTAAAATATGTGGCTCACCTAATGAATCATACACAGTTGTTGATGTTGAACTGTTATACGTAGCACTTGCTTCGGGATCAAACGGTGTCACAGTTGGCGCAGAGGCACGTGAATCTAAGTTGAATGACGAGTAAACATTCGTCGTTGCACGTGGCGAACCTGATGCATCAGGAATTTGTAGTGCTGAAGATGTACTCAAGCTAACAGAAGTGGTATCACCGGTTGCTTCATCAACAGGGAAACCTTGTAAGTAGTTGCCGCTTGCATCAACAATAAAGTTATCTTGGTTTAACTTAAACGCACCTGCACGAGTATATGTAAAGTCTTGCGCGCCTAAGTCATTCGCCATTGCGAAATAACCTTCGCCAGTAATCGCTAAATCGAGCGAGTTATTTGTGAAAGATAATGAACCTTGATGGAATTGTTGTGCCACCATTGTTGTTCTTACACCGTCACCATTTTTTGTTTTACCAGAACTAAATACTGATGATGCGTACACATCAGCGAACTCTGCACGAGACTCCTTAAAGCCCGTGGTATTAACGTTAGCAATGTTATTTGCTGTAACGTCTAAATCTTTTTGCGCGGCTGCTAAGCCTGTTAATGCAATATTGAAGCTCATAACTCACCTCTAACCTATCTCTTAGCCTAAGCTAACCCAAACCTTTTTTACTTATGCGATTTCAGCTATATCAGTTAGCCTAACCGCACCCTCTTTTGTATTTACGATAATGCCGCTGGCGCCATTAATATTGACACTTTCAATATTCTTAAAGGTCGCCATTGGCATACTGCTGTAGTCTCCATTTACGAAGCCTTCAGCACTAATGTCATACTCACCTTCAGGGAGTACATTGCCATCGTTATCTTTACCATCCCATTCAAAACGAAGAGCACCCGCTGACTGCGAACCTAATTCAATCGTGCGCACTAACTGGCCCGATGAATCTGTTATTCTTAACGTTAGAGACTCAACGGCAGTTTCTGCAACTACCGACCCTTTAGCGAGATTTTCACCATCAAAATCAATCGTGTCAGACTCAAGTAATGCTTGCTTACCAACAAGGGTAGAAGCCTGTAACGCAGAATTTGATGTCATTGAAGCAGTCAGTGATTCAAACTTCTCATTTAAGTTTGAAATACCCTCAGCCATAGTGAAGTTCGTCATCTGCGCAATCATTTGATCATTATCAGCTGGCTTGCTTGGGTCTTGAAACGACAACTGTTGTGTTAAAAGTGAGAAGAAGTCTTCTTGCGTTAAAGTATCATCTTTCTCTTCTGTTTTATTTTGATTGTCTTGCCAACGTAAATTATCTAAATACGTGGATGACGCACTGCTGATGTCGTTACTCATAACTTATCCTCGGTTACCGCTGCCCAAGCAACAGTGTTTTACTTAACATTTGCTTAGCTGCATCAGCAACTTGCACATTTGTTTGGTAAGAGCGAGAGGCAGAAATCATATTTGCCATTTCTTCTACAACATTAACGTTAGGCTTATAGATGTAACCATTTTCATCCGCACTTGGATGGTTTGGGTTATATTCAATTTGCAGAGGCTTATCACTCTCTACAATGCCTAGTACTTTAACGCCAACAGAAGAGCCCTGAGGATTGCTTTGTGATGCTGACGCTTTAGTCAACTCTGCAGCAAAAACAGGATGGCGCGCTCGATACGTCTGATCTTGGCTAGAACTAATCGAATTCGCATTCGAGATATTACTGGCAGTAGTATTTAAGCGGACATTTTGCGCGCTCATACCGGTTGCTGAAATATCAAAAACATTATACAAACTCATGATTAAGCTCCTTGACTACCGAGGGCTTTTTTAAGGCCTTTAATTTTACTACTCATAAATTGCAGGCTTGCCTGATACTCTAATGAGTTCTGTACATACAAGTTTCGTTCCACTTGTATATCAACTGAGTTGCCATCACCTGTATCTGCTTGATTTGGCGTACGAAACATTTCTGCATTACCAACAAAACGACTGCCTCCGGCAATATGTTTAGCATCGGTTCTTACCATACTATTGCCACCTTGCTGGTTGCTTTTTGCCGCTTTTAATGCCGAGGCAAAATCGATGTCTTTCGCTTTATAGCCCGGCGTATCAGCATTAGCGATATTTGTCGCTAATAACTCAGCGCGTTGTGAACGGATCAACATCGCATGCGGATGAACTCCAAATGCTTTATCAAAACTGATAGCCATAACCATCTCCAAAAAATTGACTCTGCAGTGAACAATGCAAAAGATAAGCCAAAAATAAGGAGTAAGCTTTATTTGTATAACAGACTGAAAAATAGATAAATTTAGCAACCTAAGGACTAGGTTGCTAAGGAGAGTTTACTTTTTTTGATAGATAATACCAGGGTTACAACGAACCATATCAAAGCTGTCACTAAGGCCCGCCATTGATTCAGATGCACCTAAAAATAGATAACCTTTAGGGTTTAAAGCTTGAGCAAATTGCGAAATGATTTTAGCTTTTACTTCTGGTGAGAAGTAAATTAACACATTACGACAAAATATAATGTCAAACTTGCCCATTAAGGCGTATGAATCTAGTAAGTTTAAATGTCTAAAGCTCACCATTTTGCGAATAGGTTCAACAACCTGAGCCATTCCATTACCGCTGTCCTTAAAGAACTTCTGACGTCGTTCCATCGACAAACCACGAGCAAGGGCTAACGAGTCGTACTCAGCGTTCTTACACATATCAAGCATGGTATTAGAAATGTCTGTGCCAATTATTTGCGCTCCCATCTTTAATACGCCAGGGTTTTTAGCCTGAAACTCAGCGACCGACATGGCAATAGAGTATGGCTCCTGCCCTGATGAACTTGCCGCTGACCATATTTTCAATGGTCGACGAACATCTTTAAGTTCAGGGAATAGCTTCGTTTTCAATAGCTCAAATGGGTATTGGTCTCGAAACCATAGCGTCTCATTGGTGGTCATCGCATCAACCACAGCGGCACGAAGCTGCCTCTCATGAGGACTTAAGGTTTTACTTACCAACTGTGATAAAGACTCGACATTAAAACGCGCCATAAGCGGCGCTAGGCGACTTTTTACTAAGTAAAGTTTGTTATCACCAAGCACAATGCCACATTGTTGTTCTAAGAAAGAGCGGAATTGATCGTATTCGCTTTGTTGTAAATGCTTATTTTCCAAAGTAATACCACCTATAAATAATTAATCACAATGAACCCACTTTTTCACAGCTGTTGCTAATTCATCTGGGTTAAATTTTGCAATAAAATCATCGGCACCTACTTTTTCAATCATTGCTTGGTTAAATACACCACTTAAAGAGGTATGCAAGATCACATGAAGAGGTGATAATTTTGGATCTGCTTTAATTTCGGCGGTTAAGGTATAACCATCCATTTCCGGCATCTCTACGTCAGATATCAATAAGCCAACGCGCTCAGTAATATCATTTTTACAATCAAGCTGAGCAATCTCACGTAAACGTAATAATGCTTCTTTGCCGTTTTTAGCTAACTCAGTTTGTACACCTAACGGTTCAAGCGCACGTTTAACTTGGTTTCGAGCTACCGCTGAATCGTCAGCAATAAAGACAATACGCTCACCTAAATCACGCTGAATTTCACCCTCACCAACCACTTCAGCACTCACTTCAGTGTTAACTGGACAAATTTCGTTTAAGATCTTTTCTACATCAAGTATCTCAACTAACTCATTTTCAATCTCAGTGACCGCTGTTAAGTATGAATAACGTCCCGCACCTGAAGGCGGTGGCATTATTTTTTCCCAGTTCATATTAACGATGCGCTCAACTCCGCCAACCAAGAACCCTTGCACAGAACGGTTGTACTCAGCAATGATGATAAAACTGTCTTTGATATTTTCAATTGCCGGACCACCTACGGCCATCGATAAATCAATAACAGAGATAGTTTGGCCACGAATGTGCGCAACGCCGCGAATATACGCATTTGATTTTGGCATGTTAGTAAGTGGTGGGCATTGCAAAACCTCTCTTACTTTAAACACGTTGATACCAAAGCGTTGTCGCCCTCTGAGTTTGAATAATAGTAATTCAAGGCGGTTTTGCCCAACCAACTGAGTACGCTGGTTAACTGAGTCTAAAATGCCTGCCATTTCAATCTCCTAAAGATAAACAATCAGAGCTGGAACAATAATTGCCTTCTTTGTGTTAAAGCTACATAAGGTTACGAAGCGTCTGTTTTTTGACGCAAAATATTTATACCTTGTTTTCAACCATAAGCATAGTCGAAACAATATGAGTTTGTTAAAAAAAAGCCGAAGATACAGTGTTTTTTATTTTCTTACTAGCCTGTTGTTTGCAACACAACTGCAGGCAGAAGTTTATAATAACGAGCAACTTCAACAAATCGCTATCGATTTTGTTAGCGAACAGCTCCCTGATCTGGACACCAAACCACAAATAAATGCTTTACCATTAGATGGTCGCATTCCAGAGAGGTTTTGTGAGTCGCCAATAAACAAAGAGTTACCAACAGAACCTCCTTTTAATCGGCAGGTAACTGTACAACTTAAGTGCCAAGACCTAAATAGTTGGACCCAATACGTCCATGTCCGCATAATTGAGCTCGAACCTGTGGTTGTTGTAACAACCAACCTTGCTCGTGGTGAAGTCATCCGTCCAGAGCATTTACGTGTTGAAATGAAACCAAAGCAGTTTGTTAGAACGCAATACGTACAAGATGAGTCTATACTTATTGGCAGCCGTAGCAAACGTAACTTGCGTGATGGCAGCCCTATTGTAATGCGTCAGGTGTGTATGGTTTGCAAAGGCGATAATGTCACTATTTATGCCTCATTACGCGGTTTAAGAATTAAGACCACTGGGATTGCTTTAGAAGATGGCACGTTAGACGAATTAGTACGTGTAAAAAACAAAAAATCAGGTAAAGTATTAAATGCACGTGTGGATGGGGTCGAGTCTGTACAAGTAAATATTTAATTTTTTATATTTATGCTAAAGTATCCGCTGTGCCCGCCGATATAAAGGCATATGTTGGGTAATGTATAGGTCAAAATTATGGTAAGCAATGTCAATAATGGTCAACAACAGCCTTCTGTGTTGACAAATACCAAGCAAAAGAAGCTTGATTTACAAAAAGATAATGCTAATGCAGCTGCTGCAAAGTCAGCCGCACCTAAAGCAAGTGCAGATTCTGTGAGCTTAACACCTCAAGCTAAACAGCTTAAGTCTTTGCAAGAAAAAGCTGAGCAATCATCTGGCTTTGACAGCAATAAAGTAGCTGAGCTGAAAAAAGCAATCAGCGAAGGTAAATACCAAATTGATGCTGAGAAGTTAGCAAAGAACATTGCTGCATTCGAGTTTGATGTCTATGGCTGATCATAATCATTTAATTGCCAGTAAACTAACACAACAAGTTTCGTGCTTAGAGTCTATTGCTGCGCTGTTAGATGATGAATTGACAGCCATTGCTGCAAAACGTGGCGATGGATTAAAGAGTATTGCCCAACAAAAAATCTCTCTGTTACAACAAATCCAAACAATTGATAAAGAAGTTCAAAAGCTTGTTGCGCACAATGATTCGCAAGATGACGAAGTGAGTTCACTTATCAAGCAAGTTAACACTTTACTATCAAGCTGCAAAAAGAAAAACGATGTTAATGCCCATGCAGCCCATCAAGCACAGCTGAGTGTTAAACAACTTAAGGATATTTTAATCGGTGCGCCATCATCGATGACCTACGACCAAGGCGGCAGTGTTATTCAAGGCGATAAGAAAATCGTTCACAACTTGAAAGCCTAAATACTATTTCATTAAAAAAGCGCGATAACTAAGTTATCGCGCTTTTTTTATGCTTGCAGAATTTGCTGGACTTATGCGGCAAGCCAATAGGTTACAACTAGACTAAGTTGCACCTAATAATATGTTACTTTTTTCACTTGGCGCGGTTTTACTTCGCCGATGTATAAATCGTGCACTCGCTTCATATCAAGCTGTAATTCAGTTGCGTAGGTGTCCCCTACTGCATAGGTTTTAATAACCTGTGCACCTTTGATCACACCTTGTACTTGGCTTTGTAATTGATCATTATGAGCAATGCTGTTTTGCACTGTAGTGCCTGCGGAAATTCTTTGCCCGTAAACTTGCTCAGCAAGCTCGCGGTAAGCTTCAAGCTTTGAGGCTTTAATCGCAAGTAGAGTACGTTGCGATTCATTACTGCCAGGCTGAGCACTTATTGGCGCATAACCCACAGCTTTTAGCACCGGGTAGCTATCTGGCTCAATGTAAGTGTATTCTACATGTTTATCAAAAATACTACTGCAGCCTGTTAATGCTGCGCAGGCAACTAGCCCACCTAATAGAAGTACTCGCATAATTTGCTTCCGCTTAAAACTCTTGTCTACAAATATGCACGTTTAATGCCACTGTGGTACAGTCCTTGCTCATTTAGGTTATTCAATAGTTTTAATGCTAGGTGTCAGCATGAACAATAAAACAATAGCCTGCTTAAAAAGCCTTGGCTTAGCTTTTACAATTTTGTTTTCTAACAATAGTTTAGCGCAGTGGTTTGAATCTACAGGCCATGCAGTTGTAAAAAATGGCGATACTAGCCAAGCCAAATCTGCCGCCATTAAAGATGCCATTACTCAGGCGTTAGTGTTTTCTGGCGCTCGAGTAAGCTCTGTACAGACCCTAGTTGACGGGGTTTTGACGCAAGATCAGCTGAAAATAAGTAGCCACGGTGAAATCCAGAAAATAGAATTAATCAGCGAAGATCGTCATAACGACACCTATGCTATTACGCTTCGCTTAGACATCTTTGCTCAAGCAGAAGAGTGCCCTGCAAACCAATACACTAAATTTATTGCTGTTACGCAAAGCCAACTTGCCAATCGCGAGCAAGCACGTATGGGCCAAATTTTTGACGTAAACAAAGCAATAAGCGAACACCTATATAATAGCTTAAGCAAGACACAAATGGCAGCTAAGCCAACGGCTTATTACAACATGCCGCTAAGGGTAGATCACTTTTTCACTCAGCAATACGATTATAGTAATGCACTACTTGAGGAAATCACTAGCCGAAGTAACTCGCAATATGTGTTACTAAGTCGTATTCGTGATTTGTCGGTCAACCATAAAATTAATAACGACTATGCATTTTGGCAGGATGACAGTTTTAAGCGCGCATATAAAGTTGATTATGTGCTCTTTGATGGCACAACTTACGAAAAACTTTGGCAAAAAAGCTACCAAACAGAAGGCATTTGGCCGTATAAAAAGACTGAGATCATCGATGTTTATAGTGACCGATTTTGGGCAACCGACTATGGCCAAGCTATTAGTGATATAAACCAAACTCTAACCTATGACTTACAAGCAGCCATGGCCTGTTTGCCCACGCAAGGTAAAATACTGCATATCGAAAACGATAGGCTGATTATAAACCTTGGTAAGGCTCATGGTCTCGAGCAAGGGCAAGTTTTAAATATTGCACACCATAATTACCTAACGGATGCACAGGGTAATAAACTTCCGCATAAAATCACGACACTTAATCAGGTAAAAGTGACTCAGCTTTATCAGCAATCAGCGGTTGCCGTGAGTATAGATAAGCAACCACTGCCTAACATTCAAATTAATGATATTGTTGAATTAGCTGCTAGCGAGTAAATGTCTTTGTAACCCCTTGTGAGCATTTAGCCAATTAGCTAATTGCTCAACACCTGCTATGTGCGGGTAATGTTTGCGTGTTGTAATAACAATTTGCCGTTGCTGGTTAGGTGCAATCGCTAAGTACTTCACTCCTTCACGTGGTGTACATGCAAGCTTAGGAACAAAGGTTACCCCATCATCCATTGCTACCAGCGCGAGTAAGGTTTCTATACTGTTACCTTTATATTGATTCGAGACTTCAACCCCAGCTGAAAAACAAAATTGCTCTGCTTGCTCCTTAAAGCAATGCCCTTCGTTTAACATTAATAAATCACAATCCTGTAATTGAGCTAAAGCGACTTCAGTGTGTTTTGCCAATACGTGTTGCTCTGACACCGCGACCAAAAAATCTTCTTTATAAAGCGGTGAAACATGATAAGGCGCTAAATCGGCTACATCAGCAACAATTGCAATATCAATCTCTCCATTATCAAGGGCCAGCAGCGTTTGTGCTGTTTGCATTTCAGTAAATGAAAATTGGGTTTCACTGAAAGCTTGCTTCATTGATGTTAATAGCGTTGGCAGTAAATAAGGTGCGATGGTAGGAATAATCCCTACATTTATTTTACCTTTTAGTGGATCGTGTGAGCTGGCGGCAATTTCTTTGAGCACTTGCGTTTGCTCAAGAATAAATGTGATCTGTTTAAGTAATTGCTCACCTTGAGCGGTGATTGTGACCTGCTTAGTTGAACGGTCAAAAATAACAACACCCAATTCTTGTTCAAGCTTTTTAACTTGCCCGCTTAGCGTAGGTTGGCTGATATAGCAGGCATCTGCTGCTTTTCTAAAGTGCTTGTACTGTGCAACCGCTTTTACATATTCGAAGTCTTTTAAATTCATAACCGCACCTTTAATAGTTTTTATCTATCATATTAATACAAACAAACGATTGGAGCTATCAAAAATAAAACCGCATAATAGCATCCAACAGATCAAGAGGAATCAAAAACATGTTAAACAATATTGAAGGCCAAAAAGTACCAAACGTTACATTCGCAACACGTGTAGACGAGCAATGGAAATCCGTTACTACTGACGAAATCTTTAAAGATAAAACGGTTGTGCTATTTGCATTACCTGGCGCATTTACACCTACTTGTTCATCAACACATTTACCACGTTATAACGAGCTTGCTGCTGTATTTAAACAAAACGGTGTTGATGACATTGTCTGTATTTCTGTAAACGATACATTCGTGATGAATGCTTGGGCTCAAAACCAAGAAGCCCAAAATATTACCCTACTGCCCGACGGCAACGGTGAGTTTACTGACGGCATGGGTATGTTAGTTGATAAAAACGACTTAGGCTTTGGTAAGCGCAGCTGGCGTTATTCTATGCTTGTAAAAGACGGCGTTATCGAAAAAATGTTTATTGAACCGCAAAAGCCAGGCGACCCATTTGAAGTATCTGACGCTGATACCATGCTTGAATACATTAACCCTGCGCAAATAAAACCAGAGTCAGTGAGCATTATTACGAAACCTAATTGCCCATTCTGTACAAAAGCTAAAGCATTATTAGAAGCAAAGGGTTATGTGTACGAAGAAATTATACTAGGTCAACACGCATCATTAACCAGCTTAAAAGCTATTTCAGGTCGTGAGACAGTACCGCAAGTATTTATAGGCGGTGAGCACATTGGTGGCTCTGACGATTTAGAAAAACACTTTGCATAATTTTCAAGTTGGGGCTGCTGAATGCAGCCCTTATATTATTTAAACAACTACAACCTATTGATTAAAAAATAAATTAACCAACTGGTCTGCTCTCGCCATCACCGATATTTATATTCAAAATACCAACATCTTAGTTACCAATTTATTACATAAAGCAAAGAATGAACCTAAAATGTCTGCAGCTACATTTACTTAAACCGTAACGAAATTAAGATGATTTAATTGGAATATAAAATGAAAAAACTAATACAAGGACTGCTCCTTTCCTTGCTATGTTTCGGTGGCCAAGCTCATGCTGCGTCAACTGGTACTATCGATTTACTTACCCATCCTATTGGTATTATCTGCCTTGTTATTTTTATCTTTGCTTATGTGCTCGTCATACTTGAAGAAAAAATTCACTTACGCAAATCAAAACCCGTATTAGTTGCAGCAGGGATTATTTGGACCCTCATTGCTTGGCAATATAGCGCACAAAACTTATCCGATCTGAGCACTAACGCGTTTCGTCACGCCTTGCTAGAGTTTTCAGAGTTAATGCTATTTTTGCTCGTTGCGATGACCTACATCAATGCACTAGAAGAGCGCCGTTTATTTGATGGCCTAAGAAGCTGGCTGGTTGCGAGGGGCTTTAGCTACAAACAATTATTTTGGATAAGCGGTGTACTGGCATTTTGTATTTCACCGGTGGCCGATAACTTAACAACCGCACTACTTCTATGTGCCGTAGTAATGAAAGTTGCAGCAAATGATAACCGCTTTATTGCTATGTCATGCGTAAACATTGTAATTGCAGCTAATGCAGGGGGCGCCTTCAGCCCATTTGGTGACATCACGACACTGATGGTTTGGCAAGCCGATGTTGTTGCCTTTACCGAGTTCTTTGTTTTATTCCTACCAGCTTTAGTCAGCTATATTATTCCTGCATTTGTTATGTCTTTATTTATCAATAACCGTCACCCGGATACGGCCGATGAAGATATTGAACTTAAACGCGGTGCGCTTCGCATATTGTGCTTATTCTTACTGACTATTTTAACCGCCGTGGTGCTAAAAACAGCCTTTGGTTTACCGCCGGTTGTGGGCATGATGATGGGCCTTGGCTATTTACAGTTTTTTGGCTACTTTTTACGCGTCACCCTACCCGGATCTCTTGCCAGAAAACGCGCTATGGCAGAGCGCGAAGGTGATAAAGAGCGCTTATCTCGCTTAGGTAACGTTGTTCCTTTTGATGTATTTAGCCGTGTATCAAGAGCAGAATGGGACACGCTCTTGTTCTTCTATGGCATTGTAATTTGTGTTGGTGGCTTAGGGTTTATCGGCTACTTAGCGCTGCTTTCTGATTTACTTTATAACAATTGGTCTGCTACCGGTGCGAACATTATTCTTGGTTTAATGTCAGCCGTTGTAGATAACATTCCTGTGATGTTTGCGGTGTTACAAATGATGCCTGATATGTCGCATGGTCAATGGCTGCTTATCACCTTAACAGCAGGTATAGGTGGCAGCCTGTTATCAATTGGCTCTGCAGCTGGGGTTGCACTTATGGGTCAAGCAAGAGGGATTTACACATTTAATAGTCATTTAAAATGGTCGCCAGTCATTTTACTCGGTTACTTTGCAGGCGTATTAACTCATTTATATCTCAATACTGCCTACTTCAGCTAAGCCTCTGTAATGTTAAAGTTAAAACCCTAATCGTTTTTAGGGTTTTAACTTTAAACACTCCACAATGAGCGGTTTATAAACAGCAATGTCGCAATAAGCGGTGTTTTTGTCGCAAAAAGTCAAGATTAAGGCAAGTACTTTACTTTAGTCTAATAATTCACAAATAAGGTGAATTGAGGACACACATATGAGCCAAATGAATTCTGTTGCCATGCAAAATGGCAAGTTGCATGTAAAACAAATTGATTTTCCCACTCCTGGACCCGGCCAAGTATTAGTAAAAAGCCTAGCTTGCGGTATTTGCGGTTCAGATATTCATATTACACGCCACACCAGTGATGTATTCGATATCTATAAAAACCTTGGCATAATGGCTAATGATGCAGGTGACGACCAAGAAATATTATTAGGTCATGAGTACGCGGCAGAAATCGTCAGCTACGGCCCAAATACCAAAGGCGAACTTGCTAAAGGAACCCGTGTAACCTCAGTGCCAATCTTACTCTCTGCTGGCGGTGCTGGCGTAGGTGTAACTCCAGGGCTGTATGGTGCCTATTCTGAATACTTTATCGTTGATGAAGCCTTGTTGTTACCTATTCCTGATGCAGTTCCATCAGAAGCGGCAGCCATTACAGAACCACTTGCTGTTGGCCTGCATGCAGTGAACCGCGCACAAATGCATAATGATGATGTTGCAATCGTAGTTGGTTGTGGCCCAATTGGCCTTGCCGCGATTGCCGCATTAAAGTTACAAGGCGTAAAACACATCGTTGCCTCTGATCCGCAAGAAAGCAAAAAACAAATTGCCCTTGAATTTGGCGCTACTGAATATGTTAACCCTATGGCGGATGATGAAGTGGCTAAAGCCGCTGTGCTTGCAGGTAGCAACAAGGTAGTTATTTTTGAATGCGCCGGTGTCAGCCGCTTATTAAACGACTACATTTTACGTGCGCCAGCAAAAGCAAAAATCATTGTAACAGGTGTACATACTGCACCACTTAACGTTAATTTTGCCTATGCAACTGTCAAAGAGTTAGACCTTATTTTCTCTTATTACTATCAACCAGAAGAATTTGCTCAATCACTCGAGAACATCGCTTCAGGTAAAATTGCATGGCAAAAAATGCGCACAGGAAAAGTCGGCATCGACGGCGTACAAGGTGCCTTTGATATCTTGTTTAAACCAAACGACCATATCAAAATCATCATTGAACCATGGCGCACAGGTGAGCTTGAAAAAGTAACGGGTTAATTAAGCTTCGGGGGTGCTGAAGAAACTTGGTAGCCAAAAACCTAGCAATTCAAGATATATTTAGTGGAGGGTCAAATAGCTTTAGTTTGCACCTATTAGTCCTTCACTATGTAAGCTACCTAGTTTTGGCGAGTTTAGGGTCAATATGAGTTTTAAATTGACGCTAAGGTATACTCACTTAGCGTCAAAACAGGTAGCTGCTACAGTTAACTAAATTGTTAAAATAAAAGAAAAACAATAACAGTAAAATTAAAATAACAAGCGAGATTTAACTAGTGAGATCAATAGCTTCTCTTAAAGTTAAACCTTTTCGTAACCACTTAGATGCCTGCTCAGCGGTAAAACCCGCACGATGCCAATTTATAATAGTTAGAGGCGAATCTATTCCATATTGAATCCATTGTTTTACGTCCATAGGCGCAAAGCCATTTCTTCTAAACTCTAGAGCACTGCTTGGCGATACTCCAATGCTAGACCAAGCTTGACTCTCTTGATAAGGCATATCTCCCCAAGGGCTAGGGCTGCTCGAACAACCAGCCACTAAAATAGTACCAGCAAAAAACGCTATTCCTAAAACTTTCTTCATCTTATTTTCCTTTTAAAGAATTCCTTGAAAACTTAATGTTTATAAGTATGGCTATGTAGGCTTATAAAAAACTAAATTACCCTTACTTATTAATAGATTAACTTTATTTCTAACATTTAACAATAAGCTAAAATAAGAGCACTCTCATTAAAATAATCTTTATATCAATTACTAACTAAAGTTTAAACGCATAACAAAGGTTGTGTGGGTTTAAAATATATATCAAAAACAAGGATAGACCTATAAAGCTTCATTACGATGTTAACGTAAATGAAGAAACAGGCGAATGCTCACAAAGCTATTACGATGGTGAGCTAATCCAAAAAATAAAAGGTTTTTGGTTCGCGGGTAAAACCTTTGTTACCCGCTTCTACCAATGGAGGTTAGAAAAAGCATAACAACATTACTTTAAATAGCTAAAGCCCTATTATGAGCTTTAGCTACCAAGTCATACTCAAAGCATTGTTTTGATGCTTTTCAGAAGACCTAAAGCTATAAAACAAGCTTTAGGTAGTTAAAATCCTCTACCAAACTTCAAAAATAATCTTTAGCTACCCACTTGCCAGAATGGCAAGAAATCTCTTACTTGGAGTTCTGTAAATAACTGTACTTTAAAGTTTTCCTTTTATAAATTAGTGCGCATTTAACTACAAACAAACCCCAAAAGGTGTTAATTTCATTAGAGAAAACTAAAACATTACAGTAGATAAGGATGTTGTATGTACTTACAGTCTCTAGAAATCACTAATTTCAGGAAATTTGGCACAAAAAACAACATAATTGAATTTGTTCAGTCAGATTATAAAAAAACAAAAGAGGACAATACTGCTGACTCTAATCCCAAGAGCTTCGTTGCTTGTGCTACAACTCTAGTTATAGGTAAAAATAATGCAGGGAAAACAACTGTCACCAAAGCATTAAAACAGGCCATAGATAATGACAATATTTTAGGGTCATCTTTTAACTTGAGTTACTTAAAGAATATCTTTGACCAATACAAAAATGCTGGTACTTGTACAAAGCAAAACAGCGTCCTTAAAGATAAATTTGATAGTATTGAACTACCAATAATGAAATTTAAGTTGAATGTTGGTTTTGATGTTAACTCTCAATCTACATCGATTCAAAACTTAAGAAAATTTATATCAATTAAAGATAATGTAATTAATGAATTAATAACTCTAGAAATTAAGTTTGTTGTCTCTGAAAGTGAACAATATCAAGAAAGAGTTTACAAATTATTTTCAAACGCTTCAAAGAAAAAATCTGAAGTTAAGTTTAGTGAATTCCTAAGGATAATAGACAAAACCAACTTCTCTCGCCACATTTATGACTCCAAAGGTAATTTAATTTCCAATTCTATCTTTAACATAAAAAACCTTTTCGATTTAACAACTATTAAAGCAAACTTGGATGATGGGGAGACCTCACTATCTTCAGTTTTTAACAAGATAGTCCAGTATAGGTTAAATGATGAAGAAGATGATAACCGTATTATCTTAGAAGAAGAGATATCAAGAATTAACAACTTTATGGATAGTCATATTGGAGAATCTCATAATAACACCGTCAATCACGTAGTTGGAAGATTAACTGAACAGCAAAATATGCTCGTGCATTTGAGATCTAACTTAGACTTTCAATCTCTATTTAGCAAACTAATTAGCTATGAATTTGAAGAGAATAATAATTTCATACCTGAAAATCAATTTGGACTTGGATACTCCAACTTAATGAAAATACTTGGTCAAATAATTGATTATGTAGAGCAGTATGAAGAAAGTGAAATACATGACAAAGTCAATCTTATTTGTATAGAAGAGCCTGAAAATTTCATGCACCCTCAGATGCAAGAGTTATTCATAAAAAATATTGATGATGCCCTTAACTTATTACTTGGAAAACATAAAAGTAAAAATATCAACAGCCAATTAATTATAACAACTCACTCTTCTCACATTGTTAATAGCAAAATTCATAGTAGTAATACATTCAATAACATAAATTACATTACTACAGATGAAAACAATTATAGTAATGTAGTTACATTAAATGATCGTAACATTGCAAAAAAAGAGAATGACACTAAAAACACAGTAGAAATAGATGAATTAAAGTTTTTAAAGAAGCACATTAAATATAAAGTATCTGAACTTTTCTTTTCTGATGCAATAATCTTAGTTGAAGGCATTACTGAAGAGCACTTACTTCAACATTACCTCAGTGAGTCAAAGGATTTGCAAAAGTATGGAGTTTCAATTTTCAACATTAACGGTGCTTTTGCACATATATATAAGCCACTTATAGACCTGTTAAAAATCCCATGTTTAGTAATTACCGACCTTGATATAAAGAGAAGTAAAGCTGACAAGGAAAGTTTTAAGCAAATTAGTAAAATTGACAATCACCTCACTACTAATACCGTTTTAAAAAAGTATATTTGCAAGTTAAATCAAACAAAATATCAGCTACCTGATGAAGAGATATTGACTGATGAAGAGATATTGACTGATGAAGAGATATTGACTGATGAAGAGATATTGACTGATGAAGAGTTATTGAATGATGATAGTGATGATGAAAAAAAAGGTGTAAAAATCCCAAGTGACATAAAATATTTTTGCGAAAATAATTTCATGATCGTTTTCCAAAAAGATCCAATAAATGGGTTTATTGCGTCAAGCTTTGAAGAAGCTTACATACTCACAAATTACAATCATAAAACGCTAAATAAAACATTAAAAGATTTAAAGCCAAGAATATATAAAAGAATCGTTGGAATTGAAGAAGAAGAAGACACTTGTAAATCAAAAGAAAACTCTTTTGAGTGGCAGTGCAAACTAGCCTCTAGTAAAAGTGACTTTGCTAACACACTTCTTTATCAAATAATCACGTCTAGAACTGATGCTCCACTTTTACCAAAGTACATTGAAGATGGTTTGGATTGGTTGGCACAAAAATTAAATGTTAAGAAATCAATTCAAAAAAAAGGTAATGAGGATGCTTAAATTTAAAGAATGCCCTCAGAAAATAATCGATGAAAATAAAGTTCAAGAGCATCTTAATACTGCAATAGATAAAAAAGAGTGTTTTGTATTTAATGCAGGTGCGGGTTCAGGAAAAACCTATGCACTAATGGAAAGCTTAAGATATATAACAAAAAAATATGGAAGTAAACTATCAAAACAAAAAAGGAAAATTTTATGTATCACCTACACCAATGCTGCAGCGGAAAATATAAAATCAAAATTCGGAAATAGTGAATTAGTAAGAGTGTCAACTATTCACGAACGAATGTGGGAAATGATAAATTCACACCAAGATGAGTTATTAGTTGAACATGAGGAAAATATAAAAAATAAAATATTAGAAATAAAAGAATCATTTAAGAACAGCAAAGATGAAGAGTGGCTAAAAAGTGGAGACAATAAAAAATTCAACAACTACTTTCTTTCAAGTGATGTAAAAAATACTTTCTACAACTCGACTTGCCTTACTACTGACTTTGAAAGCACCCTTGAAAATTTTGGTTATAAACTAAATAGAAACCTAGGTAAATTTAGAACATCAGTAAAGCAATTACATGACATAGATAAATTAACAAAATGCCTTAGCAAAATAAAATCAGGTGATTACAAAGAAGTAAAATATAACGCCAATTTTAATAGTGATAGGCTTCATTATATGCTGATTAGTCATGATACTCTTCTAGAGTATGGTTTAAAGCTATGTAAGAAATATCCAACATTTCGCAGGATAATCGCTGACTCTTACCCATACGTGTTAATTGATGAGTATCAAGACACTAATAAAAAAGTTATAGATTTCATGTATGAAATAATTAAAGATACAAACTTATCTCAAAAGTTAATGATTGGCTACTTTGGAGATGAAATGCAAAGCATCTATTCGGATGGCATTTCCAACAACCTTGATAAATACCACCCTAACTTATTAAAAATAGAGAAGAATTATAACCGTAGATCTCGAAATGAAATAATAAAAGTATCTAATAAACTTCGCAGTGACAAAATTTCTCAAGAAAGTATATACGAAAGAAATGATGGAGGTTATTTCTCATTTTATAAGTTAGTAAATGAGAGACCAAATGACTCCTCATTTTTGGTAAACAGCTTCATAAATAGTGAACAATCAAGTCAAAGCAGTGATAGAGTACAATGTTTAGTGCTTAAAAATGAAATGCTTGCTGAGTTGAGTGGCTTCAAGAAGCTTTTTAATTGCTTTAAAAATTTTTTCTATTTTCAAGAGCAATCACAGAAAGTTATAAGTAGAGATTTAACTAAGCTAGACACTTCTATCCGCATTATTCTATCTATCATAGAGTTTAGAGAATTAATATTAAAACCTCAAAAGATACTTGAAGATATACTTCCAAAAGAAAAAACATCAGTGTCGATATGTGATGCTCAACACTATCTTAACGAATTGAATATATTGATAAACGAAAAAATTAATACTTTCGAAGATTATTTAGAGGAGCTATTTAAACTCTATAAGTCTGGCTCTAATCTTTTCAAATGCAAATTAAAAGATTTTATTCCGTCTGATGATTTCGAACATACGCTTGAGGGGTTCAAGCAGCGACTAACTCATAATCTACCAAAAACAAGTTCCATCAAAGAAGAAAAACGTATTGAACTTATTAATACAGCACTTAACACCTCCTTGAGTGAATACACTAATTGGTATGAATTTATTACAGACTCTAGCAAAGAACTTATTAGATATAACACTTACCATAGTACTAAGGGGCTTGAGTATAACAATGTAGTTATCATAATGGAGAACTCATTTAAGAGAGATAATTCATATTTCCCTGACTTTTTTAAAGATCCACAGAACACTGAATACCAAGAACGCAGAAATTTGCTATATGTAGCATGCTCCAGAGCTATTAATAATATGAGAATATTATATATTGATCCCATTGACTCATTCCAAAAAGAAATTTCGTTATTCTTTGGAGAAGCAAAGGAGTTTTCGCTCTAATACAGAGTAATAAAGCATAACCTTTAAGCAGAAAATACGTAAATTAAAAAAAGCTACTCACAATAACTGTCGCCCTGAATAGCGCTAAATAAAATCAGCCACAATGCTACACATTTGCTACATAAAACTAAAAAGTAAAGAGCGATAAGATTTAACCCATTGATTTTATTGGTAGCCCCTACAGGAATCGAACCTGTAACTGCCCCTTAGGAGGGGGCCGTTATATCCATTTAACTAAGAGGCCACTCAAAAGCTGAGGGATTGCTTGTAACTTGTAACTTGTAACTTGTAACTTGTAACTTGTAACTTGTAACTTGTAACTTGTAACTTGTAACTTGTAACTAAAATTATAACGGTCTAAGGCTTTGCTAATCAAGAGAATAAACCAATCGACTCGAGAATAGTCGATTGGTGTAATGCAAGAGCTAATTAACGCTAGCTGTTGCAGATTGGATTGACTCATTTTTTAGCACAAAATACGGGATCACTTTTTGTGCGCTGGCAATAACAAGTTTTGAGTTTAAATTAATCACTCGAGCATTCACTTCAACGCCGTTAGGGCGATATATAAGCGTGCCTGTAAGTACATGGCTGGCAATGCGACGCTCGGCTAACTCTTCTATATCACGCGACATCACAAAATCACCACGTGAGGTCACACTAATTACATCCATCGCTTTAAAATCAACAACCCCAAAGCCAAATTTTTGCAGCTGGTGCAGCATTGTTTCCGACAGTTGATTACCAAGTTGAGAGCTGGTTTTTAAGCTTGCATCTAAATCGACAAAAGAAGTAATAGCAATTCCTAACTCACTTTCTTGTTGCATAGTATCAACTAACTCAAGCGCCATTTGCTCGACATAATTTACAACTGTTTTATGATGTTGATATGGCACAAATAGACGATGGTTAGCGTTATCCTGCTGCATGTCGTTTTGTTCAACTGCTTGTAGCATAGCAACGTAATCTAACTGACCATTTGCTGAAGCCTGTGCGTTTTTCGGCTCTGCTGATTGCTCTGGCAGCAATTGGCAGCCGGATAGCGCGAGCGTTAACGATGCTAAGATAAAACCTTTCATAGCTTACTCACTTGCTTGTTTTAGTGTAATACCATCACTACGGTTGGTGCTATCAAGGGCATCAACCACTGATTGCGGGATAAAACCCTGCGCTGACCCTACAACCGCTTTACTTGCTAAGCCAACAATACGGGCATTAACGAGCACACCACTTTGATGATTAACCAAGGTACCTGCCAATACATAATTAAAATTTTGATCTTGGCTTAGCTCTAAATAATCACGACTGAAAACATAGTCACCACTTGGCGTGACACGCATATAATCAGTAGTTTTAAAGTCAATGACAGGTACACCAAATGCGTGCAGTTCATGAATGAAACTTTCGGCAATTTGATTACCTAGCAAATTCGTTGAGTTGTAATCAGCATCAAGGTACACAAAACTTGAAACAGCAACCGGCGTGGTATCGCTAACATATTGCAAATTTTCAACTAAGTCTTGCATGATGCCACGCACATAATGATTAATATTTTTACGCGTTGGTGCAGCGGTAAAAGTGCTGTTGTTCATCACCGCCTTATTAGTTTGGAACACACTGTCGTTACTATGCGGCGCGGCGACTTCTCTTTGCGCAGTTAACTGAGGCTCATTATCATGCTGTGTTGCATCACCTGTTAACATCGAAGAGCAACCAAAGCCTAAAGGCAAACATAAAGTTAAAATTAAACGTTTCATTAAATGAGTTCCTCTTAATATTCGCTTCGATACAACTGGCCATCACGCTGCTGAACTTTTTCAGCTCCCCACATGACATTAATGGGGATCTCGGTGCTTGCTGCTGACACTATTCGCAGATCTTTGGTATTTACCAATCGGGCGTTAACTATGTAGGCATGTTGTTGCCGCGTCAGTGTGCCGGTAATAACAAAGTCAATATTCTGACGTTGACGTAAGGTATTTACATCACGACTAAGTACACTATCGGCCGATTGCTGCAAATTTAAAGTATTTTCTAACCGATACTCGATAGTATGAAAACCAAGCTGAGTAAATTGCGTTAATAAACTTTCTTGAATTTGCTGACTTAAGCCACTGCCCTGATCTTCTGCTAAATCAGTTCCTAAGCCATCAGCCATATAAAAACTGGTAACAGCAATACGAGCATTACCTTTATAAGGGCCTTGAATACGGCTCAACTGACTGCTTAAATCAGCAACGTATTGATGCACCGTATATGGTGCCATTGGCGATTTTGGGGTTTCTCTAGGGGGCGCACTTTGTGGCTCTTCAGTTAAGCTACAACCCACCAACACTAAAAAAACTGAATAAAATAACAGGCGCATAATTGCCATCCTCACTAAACTTAGTAAGTACAAAGCAATAATTATGCCTAAGTATTATTATTTGCTAGATATAGCTAGATAATAGTGAAGCAAGAAACTCTGTGATTAAAGAAAGTAAGCCGCTTTGTAATGGATCTGTTTTAAGTTATTAATCGCTACTCAGACTGAGTATGTGAGGTTGTTAAAACAGGAATAGCAAAGTTAGTTGACGCAAAAACAGTAGCTACAGCACCTGTCCAACAAAAGGAGCTGTCACACAAGTCTGCCCTAGCTTTTTTACTATTTCACAAAATGCAGTAGCTTGAGTATAGTTTGTAAATGGACCAGCTCTTAGTCCATACACGGTTACGCCTTTGTGCTCACGCTTTTTAAAACGAAAATCCAGGCCATGCAAAACATCAGGGTAGTCTCGCTTTAGCTCTAATACACGGTGACTTACTTTTGTCGGTGTTAAATATAAACCTAATTGCACGCCCGGTTCTACTGCTTTGGTTGCTGCAATAGCAGCGCTTTGTGAATTCGTAAATGGTTGCTCAGGCTGGCTATGCTCTTGGCTCATCATACAGGCTGTTAAAACAGTTAAGCTGATGGCTATCAATAGGTATTTAGAAAAAATAGAAAAATGCATGATTACGTCGATTCTCAAAAACAGACTTAAAACTTAGCAATAAAAATGCCACCTTTAGAATGAACTTTAACCCTAAAAATATATTCGGTTGTCAGTGTAGTTACCGACCCAGCAATCAATTCCTTGTCGCTTAATAGCCTCACAATCGGCTTTGGCATTTTTCAAGTACTTATAACGGCCAAACTTAAGGCGATAATAAGTATGCTCATTTACTTTAGCAACTTCGATATTAAGTATCGGTTTTCCTTGGAAGATATTCGGCGCACGCTTAACCATTTTTTTAAATGAATAGGCAAGGCTTTGTTCTGATTCAACAGACATAAGCTGTAAAGCAAAACTGTAATTGTGCTCAGGAAACTCCGTTTTGTTTGATGACTCAGAGACAGAGTTGAGATCGATATCTTGAATCTGCTTAACATTTTCAACTGATTTATAGTTTATTGCTGCTTTATCTGGGCTCGTTTGAATTAGTACACTAAAAGTATCTGATTGCTTAAACGCTTTATTAAAAAGGTAAGTAATATTAATATTTTTATTTTTAAGAATAGAAGGCAATGGGTTATTACTACAGCCAGCTACAGCTAGTAACACCATCAGGTATAAACTGTAACGCAAAGACTTTAAGTAACATTTCATAATCAGGATTCTTTAAAGTACCATTAAAATTAGCTTCTTATTAAAAGAAGAGCATATTGTTAGTACTTACCTGTACATCAACACTTAAAAGATAATTTGAGATATAAAACGTAACCACTAACGAATTAACGTTTCGACTATAACCTTTGTGTTAGTTATTTTTGGAAAACAGCCATAAACGAAACTATTCATTTACATTCAATAGTAACAATGCGTTAAGACAAAGGTATATCAGAAAAATCCTTTATTGGGTAATGATCGACAATTGTAAGGTTTATGTAAATAATAAAAAAGTGCCATATAGGCACTTTTATGAAGTAATTTTTGACTAGAAATCTAAATTGCTTATTTTACCAGCGACTTTATGAAGTCTGTAAGCTCACCTTTGAATTCATCACGACGCAGTGCAAACTCAACAATCGCTTTTAAATAACCAATTTTACTGCCGCAGTCATGGCTTTTACCTTTCATTGAGTAGGCATCGACAGTTTCTTTTTCCATTAGCATAGCAATCGCATCTGTTAATTGGATTTCATCGCCTGCGCCTGCAGGAGTTTTTGCAAGTAATGGCCAAATATTTTTGCTCAATACATAACGGCCAACAACAGCAAGATTTGAAGGTGCTTGCTCAATCGAAGGCTTCTCAACCATGTTTAAAATTGCAGCACTTTCACCTTGCTGGATTTTTACATCACCTAAGTCCACTACACCAAATTTATCTACTTCATTTTGCGGAACAGGCTCCACCATAATTTGGCTCTCACCTGTGCTTTCAAAGCGCTGGATCATTTCGGCTAAGTTATCTTTTTTAAGGTCGCTGGCCACATCATCAATGATCACATCCGGTAAGATAACTACAAATGGTTCATTACCTATGATAGGTGCTGCGCAGTTGATAGCATGGCCAAGACCTTTAGCTTCACCCTGACGAACTTGAATAATCGTTACATCTTTCGGGCAGATTGATTGTACTTCTGCAAGTAACTGACGCTTAACACGCTTTTCAAGCGTTGCTTCTAACTCAAAACTGGTATCAAAGTGGTTTTCTATTGAGTTTTTACTTGAATGCGTCACTAAAACAATTTCTTTAATTCCTGCAGAAATTGCTTCATTTACAACGTATTGAATCAGTGGTCGGTCAACAATAGGAAGCATTTCTTTAGGAATTGCTTTTGTCGCAGGTAACATACGCGTGCCAAGACCAGCAACTGGGATCACAGCTTTCATTGATTTCTCCTTAAATTTTATTGTTCTTACACTGAAAACGGATACTTAATTGCATCGTGACACTGATAACCTACTACTTCAAAATCGTCTTTTGTAACCCAGGTTTCAATGTCTTCAAGTGATTTAATGTTTGGGTTTATTTTTAATTCTGGTGACGCGAAAGGCTCACGCTTTAGCTGCACATCACGCATCAACTCAAGTTGGTTTTCGTAAATATGTGCATTGGCTATCTTATGATACGCCTTACCTGGTTTATGTCCGGTAATTTGTGCAACTAAAGCAAGTAGCACAAAACATTGTATCTGATTAAAGTTTAAACCTAGCGGCACATCGCAGCTGCGTTGGTATGAAGTTAAGTATAGAGTATCACCTAACAAAGAAAAGGTGTGCGTGTGCATACAAGGGCGTAAACAGCCTAGCTCAAACTCACCTGGGTTATAAAAAGTGACTATTTCACCGCGATCATCTATGCCTTTAGATAAGTTATCGATAACTTTTTTAAGTTGGTCTAGGTGACTACCGTCAGGGCGCTGCCAGCTGCGGCCTTGAACACCATAGACACGCCCCATATCATCTTCACCACGACGATGTGGGTTTTCAAGCCAAGCTTTGTTTTCGTTTGCGTTTGCATTCCAAGTCATACAGCCGATATCACGAAACTGTGCAGCACTATCGTAACCTCGTAAGTAACCAAGTAATTCAGCTATGGCGGCTTTGTAAAAGCTTTTGCGTGTTGTAATTAGCGGAAACTTGTTATTCGCTACATCATACTCAAGATCAGCGTTAATAACGGTTAAACATTTGGTACCTGTGCGTTTATTCTCAACCCACACACCTTCGTCAACTATGCGCTGACATAAATCTAAATACTGTTTCATTGATTAGCTCATGTTATGCTTTGCTTGCCACGCTGTGTTGCGGCTTTTTATAGGCCCATATTAACAAACCAAGACCACCAATTACCATCGGCAATGACAGTATTTGCCCCATTGAAATAACGCCTGCGAATAAACCTAAATGGGCATCTGGCTCTCGGAAATATTCAACAATAAATCTAAACACACCATAGCCAAGCAAGAACACCCCAGCAACACTTCCCGCTGGACGAGGCTTTTTAATAAACCATTGTAAAATTAAAAACAGCACCAGACCTTCTAAAAAGGCTTCGTACAGTTGAGATGGATGACGAGGCTCTGGCCCACCAGTAGGGAAGATAAACGCCCAAGGTACGTCAGTCACTCGGCCCCACAGCTCACCATTAATAAAGTTACCAATACGTCCTGCTAATAAACCGAGTGGCACTAATGGCACCACAAAGTCACCTACTTCAAATAATGACTTTTTACGTGTCCAAGCAAATATGGCGATTGCGGTAATCACACCTAAGGTACCGCCATGGAACGACATACCACCTTGGTCAATTCTGAATAAATACAGTGGGTTTTCAATAAAATAGCTGAACTGATAAAACAACACATAACCAATACGACCACCGAGTATCACACCGAGCATACCGTAAAATAACAAGTCGCTTACTTGTTCTTTTGTCCAACCTGAATTTGGTTTTTCAGCTTGACGATTAGCAAGCCACATTGCTAAAGCAAAACCAATTAAATACATCAAACCGTACCAACGTACGCTGAGCGGGCCTACCGAAAAAATAACCGGATCGATATCTGGAAATTGAAGAGCCATAAAATTAAAAACCTTTAACTAAACACCATTTTAAGCGCAATTATTACAAGTAATAGCGCGAATACTTTTTTTATTGTTGCCACTGGCAAGTAATGCGTGGCTTTGGCACCTATAGGCGCAATTAGCGACGAGGTAACCACAATCCCGACTAAAGCAGGTAAATACACAAATCCGGCAAATCCATCACTGAACGATGTTAATTGCCACCCAGCAGATACATAACCCACCGAGCCAAACAGCGCAATGACAATACCACATGCTGCAGCACAACCAATGGCCTTTTTAATATCAACAGAAAAATAATGCAGTAGCGGCACAATCAGCGCCCCACCACCAATACCTATTAGCCCTGACAACGCCCCCATTATGGCACATAAAAAGCCAAGAATAGGTCCTGAAGGAAGCGGCTTTTCACTGGCAGCTTTGGTGCGTGTTGATAACACCATTCTCAAGGCTATAAACACAACGCTCCCAGCAAAAACAAAGCGCAATAGTTGTTCAGGAATAAAGCTTGCTGCAAATCCGCTTATTAATGCACCCAGTCCAACCCCAGTCATGACCCAAGGAGCAATTTCCCACGGTACGTTAGCATTACGATGATGAGCAAGGGCTGAAGATGTCGAGGTAAAAATAATGGATGCTAACGATGTCGCTATCGCGATAACTAATACATGGCTTGGGTCTGCAACATCAAACGAAACCAGTAGCGCACTAAGTACCGGTACGATAATAAGACCGCCACCAATGCCTAATAAACCTGCTAAAAATCCAACCACACAGCCCAAAATTGCGCAGTACACCATTAAAAGTATTACGTCATGCATAGCACACTCATATATTCAATTTGTTATATACATATACTAAACTAATATATATACCCAAACCACCTCAAGATGCGAGTTTCAGTTGGAATTAAAAGCGATTTAGGCAAGGCATTGATTGCAAGTAATAGTGGTTCTATTGTTAAAATCAATAACGCAGTATAAATCGCTTTTAAACCAACCCTTTGGGCGCTTCACAGCACAATTTTCCCTCATGATTGACCTTGGCTTGGGGTGTAAAATAGCTCACCGAGCTGATGTTCAATCATAAAGTTACGCGTTAACCTAAGTACATGTTTTGCAGTGGGTTGTAATAAACACTCGGCAAGTAACTTTTCCATATCGCTAACATTTAAACGTCTAAGCACAAACTTAATTTTACTAATCGAAGAATAGTTCATACTCAAGCTTCGATAACCCATAGCAATAAGCAGTAATGCACCTTCTGGGTCGCCGCCTAACTCACCACATAAACTAAATGGCAGCTCATGCTGCTGACACTCTTGGGCAATTTTTAACAGCACCCGAAGTACACTTGGGTGATAAGGATTAAACAGCTCTGCAACACGCGCATTTGACCGGTCAACTGCAAGCATATACTGAGTTAAATCGTTACTACCCACAGAACAAAAATCGACTTTTTGCGACCACTCTTCAAGCATAAATACGCTCGAAGGAACTTCCAACATTACACCGATTTCTGGTCGTTCAATTGCCTGCTCAGGATATTGCTCACTTAGTTCAAAATAGGCTTGTTCGAGCAGTTTTAATGATTCATCCACTTCTTCTGAGCCACTGATCATCGGCAGCATAATTTTTAGATTACCTAAACCAATATTGGCTTTAAGCATCGCCTTGAGTTGATCTAAAAATAGCTCAGGGTGGTCTAAGGTCACGCGAATACCACGCCAACCTAAAAATGGATTTTCTTCGGTTATATTGAAGTAATCTAAAACTTTATCGCCACCAATATCGAGTGTACGCATCACCACTGGATTGGGGTGATAACTAGTAAGCACTTCACGATACCAATTTTCTTGTTCTGACTGTGAAGGAAACTGACCTTTTTGCATAAACCAAGCTTCAGTACGATAAAGTCCAACGCCATCACAGAAAGGTTTATTGTCATGCTCTATATTTAACTCAAGTCCAGCATTAACTAACAAGCTTATATGTTCGCCATCACATGTAACAGCATCTAAACTTTGCTCTGCAAAAAAGCGATCATTCAATAGCGTTTCTTGGTATTTAAGTTGGCTATATTCCTGATGTAACACTTGCGAAGGTGAAATATATAAACGCCCTGCATAAGCGTCTAGAATCATTGGTTTACCTTCAAATTGCAGTAAAGGTAAATCTTCTATACCCCATATTGCAGGGATCCCCATTGCACGCGTTAAAATTGATGCATGACTGTTTGCAGCTCCATTGACACTCACCACCCCAGCTAAATGACCTTTTGGCACTTCTGCGAGCATGGCTGGTGTGAGTGTACTGGCAATTAAAATAGTCTCTTTAGGATAAGGCTTTGCTGCATGCTCTGTATTGACTAAGTGATGCAAAACCCTCAATCCAATATCTTTAACATCAACTGCACGCTCTTTGATGTATGGGTCTTGCATTGCATTAAACTGTGAAATTAGTTTTTCGATGACTATTTTAAGTGCACTTTTAGCGCTCCAGCCCTGCTGAAGTTGCGCTTCTACATTTTGCCCTAAGCTTTTTGCATCCAGTAACTGTTGGTAAACATCAAACACAGCAAGGGCTTCTTGCGGTATCGAATCACTGAGGGTCATTGATAAAGTGCTAAACTCATTTCTAGTGGCAGCAACCGCTTGAGTAAATAACTTACGTTGAGTGGTGATGTCTTCATCTTTTTGCAACTCAATAGAAGTAAAGTCTAGCTTTGGAATTACTACAAAAGCTTCGCCGATTGCTATACCGGGAGCACCAGAAACACCTTTTAAAACAGAAGTTTGATGAGAAAACTCATCTACCCTTAACAGCTCTTTTATTTCTGCATGGGCTAACTGAGAGGCAAGCTGCGCCGATAAAGTAATTAAAAACGATTCTTCATCAGGGCTAAATACTCGCGCCAGCTTCTGCTGAACAACGATAACACCCAAAACCTTTTTCTGGTGCACCACTGGTACTGACAAAAACGCGTTGTAGCCTTCTTCATTAACTTCGGGTGAGAGTTTGAAACGTGGATGAGACTTTGCAAAAGCAATATTGATAGGCTCTTCGCGCTGCGCAACGAGACCTACAAGACCTTCAGTAAAACCTATACGAAATTTACCGACCGCATCAGGGTTTAAGCCTTGAGTTGCCATCAGTACAAAATTGTCTTGACTATAATCTGCAAAATAAATCGAGCAGCACTGTGTTTGCATGGCATCTTTTACCATTTGCACAAAACACGCTAGCGCACTAGTTAAGTCCGCCTGTTGCGACACTGCCTCAGCAATTGATCTGAGCGTGGCTAACATGATGCTGCTCCTTTAATTTAAATAAGGTTACCCTTATCGTTTATGTCGCCAATGATCTTTGTGTTGCTCTCGTTTATTAAACGGCATTGCAAACGGGGCAAACTCTTTCATTACTCTACGATATACATCGCGCTTAAACGAAACAACTTGCCTAACCGGATACCAATAACTCACCCATCGCCAATCATCAAATTCAGGGTGATGAGTTTTAAGTAAATTTACATCTTCATCTTTACAACGAAGTTTCAGTAAAAACCATTTTTGTTTTTGCCCAATACACACAGGACTTGAGTCTCTGCGAATTAAACGCTTGGGTAATTTATAGCGTAACCAATGTTTAGAACTTGCGACGATCTCAACGTCTTCAGGAAGCAAGCCCACTTCTTCGTGTAATTCTCTGTACATGGTTTGCTCTGCTGTTTCACCGTCATCAACACCACCTTGGGGAAATTGCCAAGAGTGTTGACCATAGCGACGAGCCCAAAATACTTGTCCCTGATTATTGCAAATTACAATTCCGACATTGGCACGAAA
The DNA here is from genome assembly GCF_011806445.1 of Pseudoalteromonas sp. HF66. NCBI lineage: Bacteria > Pseudomonadati > Pseudomonadota > Gammaproteobacteria > Alteromonadales > Pseudoalteromonadaceae > Pseudoalteromonas > Pseudoalteromonas sp. HF66. The sequence goes on along the minus strand of NZ_JAATOU010000004.1, from coordinate 69,770 downwards.
ACCTTCGGCATCAATCACCTTAGTGCCTCATTTGTAAGTCGATTTTTATTGATTGTTCCACATAACCTGCGATACAGCAAACACTTTACACCTAAGCCTAAATTAGATTGAAAATTTATTTTTTAACAAACATGTTTAATCAAGGCGTTACGATGTAATTATTATAAAAATACCCTATTTGATTAAAATAACTATTTACAACCGCATTTTTATCACCTTACCCACAGCTTGTGCATAACTTTTGTAAACCATGCCTAAATTGCAAACAAATCCACAATCCACAGTTAAAATATCCAATTTCTCCACAGAAACTGTGGATAAACATGTTTATATATCTGTATTTATACAAACAACTGACTAATTAATGAAATAGAAACAACACACAAAAACAATAATTAAATTAAATATCATATACTTAGACCTGGATATCCAAAAAATTAATTGGTTATTTTTAGCTCACACTTAACGTGCGCAAAAAACACTCAAACACAAAGATATCCACTAAGGCGCACATTTGCTATCATGATCCGGTTAATTAGACAATCAAATAAACGCCTTATGCGACCGATAAAACCCACTTCTATAAATGAATTAATGCAACGTGTTGATGCTATAGCAGGCCTTACTTTAGGGCAATTAGCCGAGCAATATCATTTTAAAACACCTGAAGACTTGCTACGTGAAAAAGGCTGGACCGGGCAACTTATCGAATATGTGCTTGGCGCAACTGCAGGCTCAAAGCCAATGCCTGATTTTGAAGAATTAGGAATTGAGTTAAAAACTCTGCCCATTTCATTTAAAGGCAAACCACTCGAAACGACGTTTGTTTCTGTAACACCACTACTGAATGTAACTGGGATGAAATGGCAGCAAAGTACGGTTCGTAAAAAGTTGAATCATGTTTTATGGTTACCTATTTTAGGCGAACGCGAAATTCTACCTTTTCACCGCACCATAGGCAGCGGCTTTTTGTGGCAGCCAACGGCCGAGCAAGACACACTCTTACAACGTGATTGGGAAGAACAAATGGAGCTAATAGCTCTAGGTCGAGTGGATGAGATTTCGGGCCACTTAGGCGATGTAATGCAAATAAGGCCAAAAGCAGCCAATAGCAAAGCGCTGACTGATGCAATTGGCCCGAATGGTCAAATAATACAAACCTTGCCTCGCGGTTTTTATCTAAAAACCAGCTTCACCGGCGAGATCCTAAAACAGCAATTTCAGCTTTAATCCTAAAGCACCAATTGTTGTTGTTTTTCACAATGAGCAGGAGCTTCACGCAACGATTCATTTGCAAACTTAAGTAGCCATTTACGTAAATTTTGGTAGGTTGTTGACTGACAATTCTGCTCAACAACTTTGCCACGAATTAACTTTTCCTCACCATTTACATAAACAATATGAGAAAGAATCGGAGTGTTATTATTTTTAAACTTTAGTATAACTTCAGATTTTGCTAACTCAACAACTCCTGTTAATAAGTTAGTAAACACTTTTTTTAGTTCATCACTACCGGCTTGAAAAATTTCGTTTCTCTGTGTTTCTGTGATTTTTTTGGATGTGACTGCAATAAGGTTTTTATACTTAAAAGTCGTTTTATTTTTTCGTGTTTCACTGATCCATACTTGTGCTTTAACAGCTACTTGATCCATATTTTGACTCACGAAAAAGATTGGCTTAATTGTCACTGGCGACTGTGATAGATCTTCTGTATATGCAGCTTCCAAGTCTTTTATAAAGTCTTTATTTTTGAAGCCATTAGTAAGTGTTATAAATTCAGATACTTTTTCGTTTGCTTCAGATTGTAATCCTGCGAGTTTATTACTCTGAATTGTAGATGAAGTGGCGGCATGTGCAGCTACTTGAACAAGTAAGCCTGCTAACCCTGCATCTGCTGCGTATAGAACATCGGGATTTGTGATTGATGAATCTCTATCATATACACCTCGAATATCGAACTCATTTGGTGATGAAAGAGTAAACTTAAAATCACTTTCATCAATAGCTATCTTTTGGTTATGTATATACTTTACATAGTCGTCTCTTTTAGGTGTTGAATTACAGCCACACAAAAAGAGCAACATAATTAAAATACTAAGCTTTTTCACTTTTCTTCCCTAAAAAATATCGTGGCTTTCCCCACGATATTTATTACCTAGATCGCATTTCGAATCAGTGTTTTTGCATTTTCGATTGCTTGATAATACGCTGTAGTAACACCAGGAAAATCATCAGGCTCATCCCATAAACCTTCAGGTTGAACTTTTTCATCCACTAAACGATATTGCAGATACTGATTTGTATTTAGATCGATAGTGTAAACCACACCTTTCAAGTAGCCTTGCGGATCCCCGTTAGGAACATAACTGCTAAAACTTCTATAGGCACCAAAACTATCAAAGTTAGCAACAACTAGAACATCGATATCAAACTTCTCTTTTAAACCTCTGAAGTCTTGCTTAGCAAAACCTAATTCACCTTTGAATTTAGGTAACTTATCTAGCAACTTTGGATCATCAAGGGTGGTAACATAATCAGATCTTTCTTTGAATTCATCTTGGATTAGTGTTTTTAATGAGTCAATATCGCTAACAGGAAGTGTTGCTAAATGCTTATCAAGTGAGCTTGTTAAAGAAGATGCAACGCCATAACAAAGTAAGCAACCTGCACCAAAAATATGCGTGGTAGCTTTATCTCCTCGCTGAAAATAAAAGCCTATTTTCTTCTCTTTATTTGTAAAATGATTTGCTTGTAACTCAACAGTTGGTTGAGGTGTTGTTCCACATCCCACTAAAGTAATTAATAAAAATAGTGTAATTATTTTTTTCATTCCCTTTCCTTTTTACTACTTATAACAGATTGAAAAGCTGAATTATATTCAGCCCAAATTCAGCCCAAATTCAGCCCAGAAAGGTACAGAATTATTTAAACATTAACAACTATAAAATGGGAAAATCTGATTTTTGCATAAAATATAAACGAAAATTAATTCAAAATATAAAAAAACCTCCCGAAGGAGGCTTTTAAAGTCTAAATAGTTAGGGCTGATTACTGACCTTTAACTTCTTTAAGACCATTGTAAGGTGCTTTCTCACCTAATACTTCTTCAATGCGAAGTAATTGGTTGTACTTAGCAATACGGTCAGAACGGCTTAATGAACCCGTTTTGATTTGACCTGCCGCAGTACCCACTGCTAAATCAGCAATTGTTGCATCTTCTGTTTCACCTGAACGGTGAGAGATAACAGCTGTGAAGCCAGCATCTTTAGCCATTTTAATAGCTGCAAGCGTTTCAGTTAATGAACCGATTTGGTTGAACTTGATAAGGATTGAGTTAGCAATACCGTTATCAATACCACGCTTTAAGATCTTCGTGTTAGTTACGAACAGATCGTCACCTACTAATTGTACTTTGTCGCCAATTAGTTGTGTTTGGTGTGCGAAACCATCCCAATCAGACTCGTCTAAGCCGTCTTCAATTGAAACAATTGGGTATTGCTCAGTAAGGCCCTTAAGGAAGTGGTTGAATTCTTCAGAAGTGAATTTTTTACCTTCACCTTTAAGGTCGTAGATATTTGCTTCTTTGTCGTAGAACTCTGATGCCGCACAGTCTAGAGCTAGAGTGATATCTTTACCAAGCTCATAACCTGCATTTGCAACAGCTACCTTGATTGCAGCAAGTGCCGCTTCGTTTGATTCAAGGTTAGGAGCAAAACCACCTTCATCACCTACTGATGTAGAGTGACCTTCAGCTTTAAGTACTTTTGCTAAGCTGTGGAATACTTCAGCGCCCATACGTAACGCTTCACGGAAGTTTGTCGCGCCAACTGGCTGGATCATGAACTCTTGAATATCTACAGAGTTATCAGCGTGCTCACCACCATTGATGATGTTCATCATAGGTAATGGCATTGAGTAAACACCTGGTGTGCCGTTTAGATCTGCAATGTGCTCATAAAGCTCTACGCCTTTTGAGTTTGCAGCCGCTTTAGCTGTTGCTAAAGACACAGCTAAGATAGCATTCGCACCTAGTTTCTCTTTGTTTTCAGTACCATCTAAGTCAAGCATAACTTGGTCAACAGCTTTTTGATCAACTGCGTTTTGACCTTTAAGAGCTTCAGCGATTTCGTTATTGATATAGCCTACTGCTTTTAAAACACCTTTACCTAGGTAGCGTGCTTTATCACCATCACGTAATTCAAGCGCTTCGCGAGTACCTGTTGATGCACCAGATGGTGCTGCAGCACGGCCCCATGAACCATCAGCTAAATGTACATCAGCTTCAACAGTTGGGTTACCACGCGAGTCCATGATTTCGCGACCAATCACTTTTACGATTTCTGACATCTTGATTCCTCTTTTCCCGAAAATGGTGAGTTAGTGCCAGCTTTATTGCTGCTGGCTTTTAAAACAAATAAGCCGTGCATATAGCACGGCCTACTTAAATTACGATGACGCTTTTTGGTGAGTGTGTGCTGCTGCAACAAACCCTTCAAATAGCGGGTGACCATCACGTGGTGTTGACGTGAATTCCGGGTGGAATTGCGCGGCAATGAACCAAGGGTGATCTTTATTCTCGATAATTTCGACTAGTTTCTTATCTTCAGATAAGCCTGTGAAACTTAAGCCTGCTTTTTCAAGCTGCTCTACAAAGTGGTTATTCACTTCGTAACGGTGACGGTGACGTTCAACAATTTCGTCACTACCGTATACTTCACTTACTTTAGAGCCAGGTGTTAAGTGACATTTCTGAGCACCTAAACGCATAGTACCACCTAGATCAGATTGCTCATCACGGATTTCAACGTTACCGTCAGCATCTTGCCATTCAGTGATTAGACCAACAACTGGATGTGCTGATTTTGCGTTAAACTCAGTTGAGTTTGCATCTTCAAGGCCTGCAACGTTACGCGCATATTCAATAAGCGCTACTTGCATACCTAAACAAATGCCTAAGTAAGGAACTTTGTTTTCACGTGCATATTTAGCCGCTAAAATCTTACCTTCAACACCACGGCCACCGAAGCCGCCTGGTACTAAGATAGCATCAAGGTGAGAGAGTAACTCTGTACCTTTGCTTTCTAAGTCTTGTGAATCAACATATTCGATGTTCACGGTTAGACGGTTTTTCAGACCTGCGTGCTTTAATGCTTCGTTTACTGATTTATAAGCATCTGGTAGTTCGATGTACTTACCAACCATACCAATCGTCACTTCACCCGTTGGGTTAGACTCTTGATATAACACTTGTTCCCACTCAGATAAATCTGCTTCTGGGCACTCAAGGTAGAAACGACGACATACGAAGTTATCTAGTTCTTGTGATTTAAGTAACGCAGGGATCTTATAGATGCTTTCTACGTCTGGTAATGAAATAACAGCTTTCTCTTCAACATTAGTGAAAAGTGCGATCTTCGCGCGCTCGTTATTTGGAAGTTTACGATCAGAACGACAGATTAAGATATCTGGTTGGATACCAATCGAACGTAATTCTTTTACTGAATGTTGTGTTGGCTTGGTTTTAACTTCACCTGCAGGGCCTAAGAATGGCACTAGCGTTAGGTGGATAAACAATGCGCGCTCACGGCCAATTTCAGTGCCAAGCTGACGAATTGCTTCTAAGAATGGTTGTGACTCGATGTCACCAACTGTACCGCCAATTTCAACGATTGCTACATCGCGACCTTCAGCACCGTCATATACACGTTGCTTAATGTCGTTTGTGATGTGTGGAATAACCTGAATTGTTGCACCAAGGTACTCACCACGACGCTCACGTCGTAATACATCTTCATAAACACGACCTTGTGTGAAGTTGTTGCGGCTAGTCATTTTGGTACGGATGAAACGCTCATAGTGACCTAAGTCAAGGTCAGTCTCTGCACCGTCTTCAGTTACAAATACTTCACCGTGCTGAATTGGGCTCATAGTGCCTGGGTCAACGTTAATGTAAGGATCCAGCTTTAAAATAGTCACGTTAAGACCACGTGCTTCTAAAATAGCGGCTAATGACGCTGCTGCAATACCCTTACCCAACGAAGAAACAACCCCGCCAGTTACGAAGATAAATTTTGTACTCATGCGAACCCTAGAATATCAGGAATTAAAAGGAATAATATAGAATCAAGACGGGGCGAAATTATAGCAAAGGGGCTGCTATCAATCCAGATAAAATTAGCAAATAAGTGCACAAAAAACGAGCTTGGTTACACTGTACCCAAGCTGTATCAAAACAGGCTCACTTGGCCTGCTTTTTAATGGCTTCCCATGCGTTGTCCATTTCTTCGAGACTGGCCGTTTCTAAACTTTGGCCACGTTCATCTAAGTAGGCAGCCACTTTTTCAAAGCGTGACGCGAATTTAGCATTGGCACTTCGTAATAATTGCTCAGGATCGCGTTTAATATGACGGGCTACATTTACCGTTGCAAACAGTAAATCGCCAAGCTCTTCTGCACTGTGTTCTGAATAAGGGTCATGAGCCAGCGCTTCTTTTACTTCGTCGACTTCTTCAGCGACTTTATCGAGGGCCCCATGATAACTTGGCCAATCAAAACCTAGGCTTGCCACACGCTGTTGAATCTTCTTAGCTTTTGAAAGACCTGGCATCGCATCAGGAATATCCTGCCAAAGACTCATTTGAGGTGAAGTAGATTTTTCTGCTCGTTCTTGCGCTTTAATAGCCTGCCACTGCGCCGAAAGCTCTGCGTCCGACAGCTCACTTTGCTTTGCAAAGACATGCGGATGCCGACGAATTAATTTATCGTTTAGTGTATTTGCCACATCTGCAAAATCAAATAAGCCCTGCTCTTTAGCAAGTTGGGCATAAAAGATGATTTGAAAAAGTAAATCGCCAAGCTCACTTTTAAGCTCAGTAAGTTCACCTTTTTCAATGCAGTCTGCTACTTCGTAAGCTTCTTCAAGGGTATGCGGCACTATCGAATTAAAGTCTTGTTTTAGATCCCACGGGCACCCAGATTCTGGGTCCCGTAGTTTGGCCATAATTGATAACGACTGCTCAATGGCATGTTTATCACTCATTACGAATGACCACGCTTTGCATCATGTACACCTTCGATTTGGTGTAACTTAGACAATAATCGGTTAGTACTCGATAAGTCATGTACTTCAACCTGCATTGAAAACAGCGCAAGCTGCTTATCTTCAACGGTGTTGACATTCATGTTAAGCACATTCACCTTTTCGTTTGCAAGGACAGAGCTGATATCTCTAATAAGGCCTGAGCGATCTGTGGCTTCTACTTTAATAGTTAGTGAGTAAGAGCCATTTACATCGTCTGACCAACTTACTGATATCACCCGCTCAGGATGTTTATCACGAAGTTTTTCAAACGAATCACAATCCTCACGGTGAACTGCAATCCCACGGCCTTGAGTAATATAGCCAATGATTTCATCGCCCGGCACAGGTCGGCAGCATTTAGCAACATGGCTCATTAAGCTACCTACCCCATCAACAACAATGCCGTTTTTATCACCTGTGACACTTTTTGGTTTTTTAAACTTAATTTGTGGTTCGTCATCATCACGGTCACTAATAAAGTTTAATAATTGGTTTAAGCGAACATCACCTGCGCCTACCGCAACCATCAGGTCATCAATGCCTTTAAGATTGAATCGCTCAATTGCTGGCGCAAGGTCTTTGGTTGTTAAGTCTAGTTTTTGCAGCTCGTTCTCTAATATTTCTTTACCGGCGCTCAAGTTTTTATCGCGATCAAGCTGTTTAAACCAATGATGGATTTTAGAGCGTGCTCGCGATGACTTAATATAACCTAGCGATGGGTTCAACCAATCACGACTTGGGTTAGGTTGCTTTTGAGTTAAAATTTCAACCTGATCACCGGTACTGAGCTGATGAGTAAAGGGCACGATTTTGCCAAACACTTTTGCACCAATACAACGGTGACCAACGTTTGAGTGAATGTAATAAGCAAAATCAAGTGGCGTCGCACCCAGTGGTAAATCGAAAATATCACCTTTTGGTGTAAACACATAAACTCGGTCTTCAACTACTTGATTTTTGAGCTCTTCAGCTAAGTCACTGCCATCAACTACTTCTTCTTGCCATTGTAGTAACTTACGTAACCAACTAATTTTTTGCTCATAGCCAGAACCACGTCCTGGCAATGCCCCTTCTTTATACATCCAATGCGCAGCAACACCTAACTCAGCATCTTGATGCATTTCGCTAGTACGAATTTGGATTTCAACGGTTTTACCTTCAGGGCCAAATACCACTGTATGAATTGACTGATAGCCGTTTTGTTTAGGTGTTGCGATGTAATCATCAAATTCTTTATTTAAATGCCGCCAATTGGTATGCACGATACCTAATGCTGCGTAACAATCTTGCAGGCGTTCCACCACAATGCGCATAGCACGAATATCAAACAGCTGATCGAATTCGTAATTCTTCTGCGCCATTTTTTTGTAGATACTGTAGATATGCTTCGGGCGGCCATACACTTCACCCTCAATACCCGCTTCGGCCAAGCGTGCTTTTACTAAAGCAACCATATTTTCCATATAGGCTTCACGAGCAAGTCGCTTATCATCGAGCTGTTTTGCGATATTTTTATAGGTATCGGGGTGCAGGTAACGAAACGAAAGATCTTCAAGTTCCCATTTAAGCTGACCTATTCCTAAGCGGTTAGCAAGGGGTGCAAAAATGTCACGTGTTTCTTTAGCGGCAATTACACGCTCTTCTTCACTGGCGTCTTTAACATCACGCAAATGGCATACTTGTTCAGCGAGTTTTATCACCACTGCACGCACATCTTCAACCATGGCTAGCAGCATACGGCGGATATTATCAATTTGAACAGTGCCCTTGCCTTGATGGGCTAAGGTGCTGATGGTAGCCATTTGGCTTACACCTGTTAGTAATAACGCAACGTGATCACCAAGTTTGTCGGTCACAGTTTCAATCGAGATTTTTTCGGCTAGGAAATAAGGTGTTAAAAAAGCCGTGGCAAGTGAATCTGCATCTAAATTTAGCTCGGCTAAAATCTCTACCATTTCAATGGCTGTGTTTTCACGTTTTGCATCATCGCAATGCTGACACAATTGGTGAGCTTGCTCTAATAAGGTATGTTTGTCTTCTGTTAGCGCTAACAGCTCGATACGGCTGGCAAAATCACTCGGCTTTGTAAGCTGATGTGACTGTCTAGTGGCTACCATGTGCGCTTTACCTCCTGTGAAATAACGCCATCGTTTCAATATGCCCAGTATGCGGGAACATATTCATAAGCCCAATTTTTTCAATGCTAAAGCCTGCTTGTAAAATAAGTGCACTGTCACGGGCTAAAGTAACAGGATCACAAGAGACGTATAAAATCGTTTTAAACTGAGTAAGTGGTAACTGCTCTAAAATTGCCATTGCGCCAGTACGTGATGGATCAAGCACTAACACATCAAGTTCGGCACTAAACCAAGCAGCTGATTGCATTGATTTTGTTAAATCAAAACAATAAAAATCGGTATTCGACAATGAGTTAGTTTGCGCATTTTGTTTTGCTAATGCAACCGCAGAATCGACCCCTTCAACACCAATAACATATTTAGCATACTTTGCAATCAATAATGAAAAGTTACCAATACCACAAAATAAATCTAATACCTGCTCATGACCTTGTAAATCAAGCCACTGTTTTGCTTGATGAAGCATAGCTTGGTTCACTTGGGGGTTAACTTGAATAAAGTTTTCAAGGCCAAATTCAAAGCGTAAATCATAAGCTGGTATCTGGTAGTACGGCATTGGATGGTCACTGTGATCAATTTCACCACTGTGTGATTGCCACACAACACGCCAGCTATATTCATCACACGCCGCTACGACAATGGCTTTTAACTCTGCATTAATAGCTTTGGTATGCCTAATAACCACAAAGGCCGCATTATCAGCTTCACATAATTGTAGGTGACTAATACTACTAAGACCTGAATGGCTGTTGATAAGAACATCAAAAACTGAAAAAACGTCTTTAAAAGTACTGCTCAGCACATCACAGCTTTCAATGCTCACCAATTGTTTAGACCCTTGAGCTCGATACCCTACGCGCATTTTCTTTGCGGCTTTGTCATGCATTACAGCAATACGCGCAGAGCGACGGTAATGGCGCTCTTCACTGAGCAGAGGTGCTTGCCAATTTAAGTCATCAACTTTGGCAAACTTGCTAAACAGCTGACTAACCGCAGTTTGCTTTTCAACCAATTGTTGTTCTGCATTAAGGTGCTGTAACTGACAACCACCACAAATCTGATAATGCTGACAAAAAGGAGTAACCCTATGCGCTGAGGCTGATAGTACTTTTTTACAATCAGCACTGGCAAAGCGTGCCTTATCTTCAATCAATAACGCTTTTACTTCTTCACCCGGCAAAGCACCATTAACAAAACAGACTTTACTTCCCTGCTTAGCAACGCCTCGTCCTTGATGGTCCATAGCAGTGACATTGAGGGTTAGCATTTTTTGCGAAACGGATTTCTTTTTGGCTTTGAAAATCTGTGCCATTGGGCAACACCTTAATTATTGATAAAGCGGGATTAAGTATATACTCTTAAACAACGATAATAATGATAACAACATTCTTTATGACTAAATTTGGCTTACGTGACTCAGTCTTAATACTTACACTTATACCGACTGTGATCATAGGCTTGTTGCTGGGCGGTTATTTTACAATAAATCGTTACATTGAGCTCGATGAAATTTTATATCAGCAGGGCGTTACTATTATTGAGCCCTTAGCCATTGCTGTTGAACAACCATTACTAAAGCGTGATAAAGCCTTACTAACCCGCTTAGTTAGCCATACTCATAACAAACACTCCCCTGCGATCCAATCAATTGCTATTTTCGATGAAAACAATGAGTTAGTGATTTTTAGTAAATATCAAAGTGAATTCAAAGAAATTGTTAAAAGCAATGTTAACAGTATGGATGGGATTCAAGTACACAACTCTGATCACTATCTAACATTTTCTACCGCCATTATTAATCATAGCCGTCAAGACACGATTTGGAATCATAATAGCTATCAAGCATCACTAGGTAATGTGGTGATCATGCTTAATAAACAACAAGCCATTATCGGCCAGCAACGCGCCTTACTGGTCAGTGGCGTGGTGATACTCATAGCACTAGTACTTGCGAGCGTATTAGCATTTAGGTTGACCCGCATGTTTATTCAACCACTTAATAAGTTAGTACTAGCTACCGACAAATTAATTGAAGGGAAAGTAGATACAGGTCTTGATAAAAAAATGTTTGGTGAGTTTGAGTTATTACGCACAGGCTTAAATACCATTTCAGAAACCATGGTAGTGCAACGTGATGAGATGCAAAAGCATATTGATCAGGCAACCTCTGATTACCGCGAGACCTTAGAACAATACGAAACTCAGAATATTCAGTTAAGTATTGCCAAAAAAGACGCGCAAGACGCTAACCGTGTTAAATCAGACTTTTTAGCCAAAATGAGTCACGAATTACGTACGCCTTTAAATGGTGTAATTGGCTTTACGCGTCAGCTTTATAAAACCCCGCTTAATAAGCATCAAAAAGATTACCTCGATACTATTGAGCTATCTGCAAATAGCTTATTAACGATTATCAGTGACATTTTAGACTTTTCTAAATTAGAAGCCGGTGCCATGGAGCTTGAGTCAATGCAATTCCAGCTCCGTGACAATATTAATGAAGTTATGACCTTGTTAGCACCAAGTGCACACGAAAAACAACTTGAGCTATCGATATTTATCCATCCACAAGTACCTGACAATCTAACTGGCGACCCGACCCGCTTTAAACAAATTTTGATAAATCTTATAAGTAATGCCGTTAAATTTACTGAAAAAGGCTCAATCAAGGTTGATGTTGGCTACCGCTTATTAGATGAAGAGCGCGCCTCTATTTTAGTGTCTGTCACCGATACTGGTGTGGGCATCCCAATGGATAAACAAGATGCCTTGTTTACACCATTTGGCCAAGCAGACTCAAGTATCACCCGTAAATTTGGTGGCACAGGTCTTGGTTTAATCATCACCAAACACATTGTTGAAGCGATGAATGGTCGTATTACCCTGAACTCAGCACCTGGTAATGGCACCTGCTTTACATTCAATGCCGTATTCAGAACGCCAAGTAACTCAATTACTAGTGACTTACCGACCCAATCATTGATTAATAAACGTATTCTTTACCTTGAGCCTCATGAGCATACACATCAAGCAACCTTATCGCTTTTACATGAATGGCAAACTCGCGTTACCGCTTGTATAGATGAAGAAAGCTTCTTAAATGAGATCAATAAAGACTTCAGTTACGATATTTGTATCATTGGTCATACCGCCACAATTGACGATATGCAGCAACTTAAGAGTTATGTAAAAGCAGTGCGCCCAGTCACTGATTATTTATATATTATGCTCAATACGGTCTCGCACAATATGCGCGAAGCCTTTGTGGGTAGTGGCGCAGATGCTTGCTTAAGCAAACCACTTAACCATCGTAAATTATGTGAAGTACTTGCTGCCCCTTATCGTCTTGACCATCCAGTGCATAACATTGAACAAGGCACTGAAAAGTTATTACCTCTAAAAGTACTAGTTGTAGACGATAATGATGCCAACCTAAAGCTTATTTGCACCTTACTTGAAGAACAGATTGAGCTAATTGATACGGCACACAACGGCTCACAAGCCTACAGTCTAAGTAAAAGCCATAAGTATGACTTGATCTTCATGGACATCCAAATGCCAATTATGGATGGTATTACCGCATGTAAACTTATCCGCGAGTCATCTCTCAATGAAGATACGCCAATCATTGCAGTTACTGCTCACGCATTAGCGGGTGAAAAAGAACAGCTGCTTAAAGATGGTTTTAAAGGTTACTTAACTAAGCCTATTGATGAAGATATGCTAAAACAAATAATTAGCGATCATAGCCCACAATCGCCGATTAATCGCGAACGAAGCAAAGCTGCCACAGTTGACTCAGAACCTCCATTTGAAAGTGCCCGCCTTGATTGGCAATTAGCGCTACAACGCGCTGGCGGTAAAGAAGAGTTAGCACTAGAAATGCTCAACATGTTGTTACTCAGTGTACCTGAAACCTTACGCCTACTTAATGAAGCTATAGAAAAAGAAGATTGTGAACATGTACTTAGCATAGTGCACAAATTCCATGGCGCGTGTTGTTACACCGGCGTACCAAAACTAAAATCACTTGCCGAAACACTCGAAACATCACTAAAAAGCGATTGCGATTTAAATTACATTGAACCTGAATTGTTTGAGCTGATTGATGAGCTAAATAATTTGTTAAGTGATGCAGGTATGGTTGAGCCGCAACGATAAAAAGCACTCAAAAAAAGATATAAAGGAGTATATTAATGAAAAACTATCTAATTCTAGCTGGCTGTTTACTTGTGTTTGGCTGTACTTCAACTACAAATAAACCAATGGAACTAGAGTATGCGGATTTAGCTGTTAGCTATGATGAATTAAAAGCAACAAAATGGCAGCAACTTGAGCGTTTTCCTGCCAGATATCCGAAAAAAGCGGTGCTCCAAGCAGCAGAAGGCTGCGCGACCATTGAGTATGTCATTACGCCAAAAAATGAGATTAAAGATATTCAAGTAATAGCCTCTACAAACCCTGTATTTGCCAGTGCGGCAAAAGATGTTGTCACTAATTGGCATTGGAATGAGCTTGCGAAAAATATTACTGATAAAGCTGTGAAAACCCAAACCCGCTTTGATTTTTGTTTTGATACACCTGAGCAATCTTGCAAAGCACTCAAGCCTAACTATTCATGCCCTAGTAACGATATTATTTATTCTACGGGTACACGCGTTGTTAAATATACGAGGTAACTTGCTTTGTACTTTATCTTACTTATCGTCTTTAGTGCTATTTCACTCACTTGGTTTTTTCTCCGCTATAAAAAACTAAGTATTGAAGCTAATAATTACGTAAAAACCAATTACACAGAGCAGTGGCAAACATACGAAAGCCAAGCCCGCTTAATGAAAGCAAAACCTAACTCAATTGTGTTTCATTCAATCAAGAAAGGCGAATTGTCGGCAATAGATGATGGTGTTTTAAAAAATTTTAAGAAAAAACATCAGTATTTAGTCGCCCTACTTTGCCTTTCACCTTGGCTAGCTTCATTGCTTGCACAATTGATAGTTTACTTAAGTAAATAAAAAGCGCGGTGGATATCGCATCCATCGCGCTCTCGATTCAAAACTTGCCAGCGCCAATAAAGGGCTGACAGATTAAAGCGTATGTTTACAAACGCGCTTCAATCATCAGGCGCTTCATATCGCTTACTGCTTTTTCTAAGCCATCAATCGCTGCACGCGCAATAATCGCATGACCAATGTTTAATTCGTAAATTTCTGGCATTGCAGCAATTGGTTTTACATTGTGATAATGAAGACCATGGCCTGCATTAACAATTAAACCCAAGCTATCGGCATATTGTACGCCGTTACGAATACGTTCAAGTTCTGTGTGAAGTTCTTCGTCATTCTCTGCATCGGCATAAGCACCTGTGTGAATTTCAACGTATGGTGCATTACAAGCTTTTGCAGCGTCAAGTTGTGCATTGTCAGCATCAATAAATAACGAAACCTTAATTCCCGCAGCTGTCAGTTTTTCTGTTGCTGCTTTTACCTTTTCAAAATTACCCACAACGTCAAGACCACCCTCAGTAGTTAGCTCTTCACGTTTTTCAGGCACTAAACAAACATAAGCAGGTTTTACTTCAAGGGCGATGCCGATCATTTCATCAGTGACTGCAATTTCAAGATTCATACGTGTTTGAATCGTTTTTGCCATCACATATACATCACGGTCTTGAATATGACGACGGTCTTCCCGCAAATGGATGGTGATACCATCTGCACCAGCATGCTCTGCAACAGCTGCGGCATGCGCAGGATCTGGGTAACTCGTGCCACGCGCTTGGCGTAAAGTGGCAATGTGATCAACGTTTACACCAAGAAGAATATCTTTCATTTTTTTACCTGTTTAAAACAACGATTCAAGGCTGCTCATCAGCCTACTTAATAAATAACTCACGGCTTTTTAATGGCTTTTTGCCAAGTAAAGGCTTGAGTAAGTATCGACTTAATTGCTTTGCCATATATAACACATCAGGGGCGCTAAAGTCATGAGCTGCTATGGCATTTAATTGCTTCCCTGAAAAGCCACTATGGGGGTCGTCATGCAGCAAGAAACCGTATTCAGCAAAGTACTGATAATTTGCTGCATCGTTAATTACATCACCTTCAGCATCAACACTAAAATCTACGCCATATCCAAGCATCTCTAACAGTTGAAACTCATAAGAGCGTAGTACAGCTTGTAGGTTTTTAGTCGTTGATAATTCGTCGAGATGCTTCTTATAAAGATGATAAACACTTTCCATCGGCTCATTGATAGGTACGATACGGTTGGTTAATTCGTTCAAATAAAAACCGCAATAGAGTTGAGTACCCGACAGTACGGTTTGCCCGCCATGGGGCTCAAAACGATTGATGTATTTTAAATCTGACTTACCGCTGTATTGCACGAGCAGAGATTGAAAAGGTTGTAGTTGTGCTTTATGTTTAGTGGCCTGGCGACCACTAATGCGCGCCAGCATTCTCAGCTGACCTACGCCTTCTACCAGCATATCAAGCATTACTTGCGAGTCACTAAAAGGACGTCGGTGCAGCAAGTATGCTGTGTAGAATTCGCTGTCCATGGCGTGTAAGACTTTACTTAGTCTTCACCATAGCCAAGGCTACGTAGCGCACGCTCATCGTCAGCCCAGCCAGACTTCACTTTTACCCAAAGTTCTAAAAAGACTTTGTTATCCAGCATGTCTTCAAGGTCTTTACGAGCTTCACGGCCAATCACTTTCAACTTTTCGCCTTTATTGCCGATCACCATGCGTTTTTGCGTTTCACGCTCAACAAGGATCAAGCCATTAATTTGCCAAACACCGTTTTCTAGCCATTTAAACTGCTCGATTTCAACGGTGACTGAATATGGAAGCTCATCACCCATAAAACGCATCAGCTTTTCACGAATAACTTCTGCCGCCATAAAGCGCATTGAACGGTCTGTTACGTAGTCTTCAGGAAAGTAAAACTCACAAAGCGGTAAACGCTTTTTCACTTCATCTTTGATTAAATCAATATTTTTACCCTGCTTTGCAGAGACTGGCATAATAGCCACAAAATCAAATTTACCACCCAAAAACTGCATGTGCGGAAGCACTAAATCACGGTCTTTAACTTGGTCAATTTTATTCATAACTAATAACACTGGACGACCACTTTGACGTACTTTGTTTAGCACCATCTCATCATCTTCATTCCAGTGTGTGCCTTCAACCACAAAGATTATAAGTTCTACATCGCCAATTGAGCTTGATGCAGCACGATTCATTAATCGGTTAATAGCGCGTTTTTCTTCAACGTGTAAGCCAGGTGTATCCACATAAACAGCTTGGTATTTACCTTCGGTATGAATACCCATGATACGGTGACGTGTAGTTTGTGGCTTACGAGAAGTAATCGACACCTTCTGCTCAACAATATAGTTAAGTAAGGTTGATTTACCTACATTTGGGCGGCCAACAATGGCAACCATCCCGCAGTGCGTGTCTAGCTCTGCAGGTTCTTTGCTAATTAAATCATCAAGATTCATTTTTAAGTATCTTTAAGGCTTTTTCAGCGGCTTTTTGCTCAGCTTTACGACGAGAGCTACCTACTGAGATAATGCTATCCATCCCTTCAACAATACATTCAACCGTGAATGTTTGATTGTGCGCTTGGCCTTTTGTATCTATTACAGTGTAGCCAGGTAACGATAATTTGCGCGCTTGTAAGTATTCTTGAAGTAATGTTTTAGGATCTTTTTGATTTAAGCCCGGCGAAATTGCGTCAAGACGCGACTCGTACCAGCTTAAAATTAACTCACCACATTGTTCAATGTTTGAGTCTAAGAACACTGCCCCAATAATCGCCTCAACGGCATCAGCTAGGGTTGATTCACGGCGAAAACCACCGCTTTTAAGCTCACCTGGACCTAAGCGTAAGTAATCGCCTAAGCCAAATTCAAGGCCGAATTCAGCTAATGTTTGACCACGAACTAAGGTCGAACGCATACGGCTTAAATCACCTTCGCGTGCTTTTGGAAATTTAGTATATAGCGCATTTGCAATCACAAAGCTCAAAATTGAGTCGCCAAGAAACTCTAAGCGCTCGTTATGTTGGCCTTTATGACTACGGTGCGTCATTGCCTGCTCAAGCAAAGCTTGATCAGTAAATGTATAACCTATTCTGTTGTATAACTCTGTTACGTTTTTTTTCATCGTTACTGAATATTACCTAGGCGTTCAAAGCGAACACCAGTTGGAACCCAGCCTGGTAAAAAGTCATCTGGGCCATTTTCAAATTCAAAACTCATCCATATAAAGACGGCTTTACCTACCAAGTTTTCTTTAGGTACAAAGCCCCAAAAGCGACTATCTTGGCTATTATCACGGTTATCACCCATCATGAAATAATGATCGGCAGGAACAACCCACTCGTCTGAGCGTGTACCTGGTTGTTGATAATAACGGCCTTTCATTTCAGGAGCTTGCGGGTTAATCAAAATATTATGATTTACTGTGCTTAGGTTTTCTTCTAAACGCACTAAATTCATAGAACCCTGCTTGAACTCGTCACTATTGAGGATTTCCATATCAATTTTGTTGTATTCATTACACAGCAAATCACCTTGCTGAGTCACACCTTCGGCGCATTTCGGCTGAATATAAAGGTGCTTATTGCGATATACAATTTTATCGCCTGGTAAACCAATCGTACGTTTAATGTAATCCACACGCTCATCTAATGGGTATTTAAATACCACAATATCACCACGTTCAGGTTCATCAACGTCAACTAACTGACTACGCCAAATTGGATCTTTGATGCCATATGAGTACTTCTGTACCAAAATGAAGTCACCCACCAATAAGGTTGGCATCATTGAGCCCGATGGAATTTGAAACGGTTCAAAAATGAAAGAGCGGAAAATAGTAATTGCCGCAATCATTGGAAAAATTGATTTAGCCGTTTCAGTGATACTTGGCTCAGGCGCAATTAATGCAGCAGTTTCTTCGTCTAACTCACCACCTGCCGCGTTTTGAGCAAGGGCAATGCGTTGCTGACGCTTTGGCGCAAACATAAAGTGGTCAATTAACCAAATTAATCCTGAGCCTAGCGTTAACAACACTAAGAAAATAGAAAAGTAACCCGCCATGCATTAATTCCTTTATTTACTTCTAATTATTTACCAACTTTAAGGATAGCTAAGAATGCATCTTGAGGTACTTCAACGTTACCTAGTTGCTTCATTCGCTTTTTACCTTCTTTTTGTTTTTGTAGCAGTTTTTTCTTACGACTTACGTCACCACCGTAACATTTCGCGATTACGTTTTTACGTAATTGCTTAACTGTTGTACGCGCAATAACATGCTGCCCAATCGCTGCTTGAATCGCAATATCAAACTGCTGACGTGGAATTAAGTCTTTCAGTGCTTCAGCTAACTGACGACCACGTGATTGTGCAATATCGCGGTGTACAATAATAGCTAACGCATCAACACGCTCACCATTAATCAATACGTCAACACGTACCATGTCTGAAGCTTGGAAATGTTTAAAGTTATAATCAAGTGATGCAAAACCACGGCTTGTTGATTTTAACTTATCGAAGAAGTCCATTACTACTTCAGCCATCGGTAATTCGTACGTCACCGCAACTTGCTTACCATGGTAGCTCATTTTAGTTTGCATACCACGCTTTTCAACACAAAGCGTAATTACGTTACCTAAAAATTCTTGCGGTACTAATATGTTAGCTTCAACAATTGGCTCACGGATTTCAAGAATATTATTCACCGGCGGTAAGTCAGACGGGTTATCTATCTGTTTAGTTCCGTCTTTAGTCTCTACTTCGTAAATTACTGTTGGTGCAGTTGTAATAAGATCAATGTCGTATTCACGCTCAAGACGCTCTTGGATGATTTCCATGTGAAGCATACCTAAGAAGCCACATCGGAAACCAAAGCCTAGTGCTGTTGAGTTTTCTGGCTCGAAGAATAACGAAGCATCGTTCAAACTCAGTTTATCAAGCGCATCACGGAATGATTCATAGTCATCAGATGAAATTGGGAACATACCTGCGTAAACCTGTGGTTTAATACGCTGGAAGCCTGGTAAGCGCTCTGGAGCAGAGTTACGCTGTAAAGTAATAGTATCACCTACTGGTGCACCATGAATTTCTTTAATACCCGCAATTACGAAGCCAACTTCACCGGTTTTCAAGATGCCCGTGTTAGTTTGCTTTGGTGTAAAAATACCTACTTTATCTGCGATATGAACTTGATCATTCGACATGATCTTAATTTTATCGCCTGAGCGTAATTCACCGTGTTTAATACGTACTAATGATACAACACCTTGGTATGGGTCAAACCATGAGTCAATGATAAGCGCTTGTAGTGGCTTATCTTTGTCGCCTTCTGGTGGCGGGATATCTTTAACAATGATTTCGAGTACTTCTTCAATACCAATACCTGTTTTAGCACTACATTGCACAGCATCTAGGGCATCGATACCAATGATGTCTTCAATTTCTTCTGCTACACGAAGTGGATCAGCTTGTGGTAAGTCGATCTTATTTAGAACTGGAATAACTTCTAAGTCCATTTCAATTGCTGTGTAGCAGTTAGCTAAGGTTTGTGCTTCTACACCTTGACCCGCATCAACAACTAAAAGTGCACCTTCACAGGCTGCAAGTGAGCGTGATACTTCGTATGTGAAGTCAACGTGTCCTGGCGTGTCGATAAAGTTTAACTGGTATGTTTCGCCGTCTTTAGCTTTATAATTTAGCGTTACACTTTGCGCTTTGATGGTAATACCACGCTCACGCTCAATGTCCATTGAATCTAACACCTGCTGCTGCATTTCACGGTCTGTTAAACCACCACAAACTTGGATAAGACGGTCAGAGAGAGTCGATTTACCATGGTCAATATGGGCGATGATCGAAAAATTACGGATATGCTTCATAAACTGGATTCTAAACTTCTATATAAAATGGACTAAGTGTATAAAGCGGCAATTTTACATTTAATTGGCTTTAATCACCATCTATTTGAGTGAAAGGAATAGCAATTGGGTGAATTTTTATTACTTTAATATCATGCTTTAGGCTCTTAACCCTTGATTTAGCTATCACATAGCCCGTTAAGCCACCAATGGCGGCTGCTAAAATTTGCCAGCCCTCAGCAAGCGAAAAAGCCGCAAATGCGATTAAAGCAAACCCTAAACTAAACAAAAGTGGTAGCATATAAACAGCCAATGCATGTTTGACCAAGTGGCTATCATCGAGTGCCAAGGTTACTTTTTGCCCTACCTGTAGCTCTTTTTCGAATGTATACGGAAAGGTTTTTTTTGCTGTTCCGAACAGCTTAGCAAAGATCTGCGAACCGCAGCGACCATTACAGCCAGCGCAAGCTTGCTTTTGCTCTGCTTCTAAATTCGCTGTCGTGCCTTTAACTGACACGACAGAGAGTGTTTGTTCAATCATAATTTAAAGAGGTCGCGCTACCGACTCTGCTATAGCTTTGGCTGTCATAGCTGGGATATTACCAACAACCGATACATCAAAGCTACCACCATTGTGAACATAGACCGTCGTCGCACCTGATGTTAAAGCACCACTTGCACGTTTACCGGGTAAGGGTCTTTGAATAAAAACAGATACTTCAACAAACCCATCTGAATATAAATAATAGTCAGCAAGTTCATTGTTTAAGTCGAGTTTATGACGGTCTGATTTTAACAGCTTAAAGCCATCAGGGAGCCAGCCAATTTTCCAATCATTCGCTGCGCCGTCGCTATCACTGGCAATATCATTCGTTGAAAGCACAGCAGGAAACTCACGGTTTTGCATTTCAACTAACATCGGCGCAGGTTGCTCTGTAACGCTAATATGAGTTAGTTGTAATTGCTCTAGCATCTCACCTTTGTGATTTACATAGGCTGATTTAAGTAACAACGAAGACTCTGTATCAAGCCAGATCCAATAGTTATATTTGTATTCATCTTTAGATTCGATGCGCACTAACTGCGCAGAACGACCAGCAATACGACCTTTTCCGCCAAGAACAAAGTCATAATGAGCACTTAGTCTATCGATGTCTTTAAAAAGCACTTCGGGAATAGGTCCAGCTATAGAGTCTGTTTTGACTGAATAAGGCTCAGAATGCGGTTCAAAATAAGTAACTTGATCATCAACACGCACCATTTCAAGACCAGCACCGTTAAGCAAACTTAAATGCTCAAGTTCGATATCATTTTGTTTTGCATGTAACCATCGATACGGTTCCATCGCTTGGCCTTTTACAACTACAAACGATGCATCAAAATTGCGAGTATGAACGGCCGTAGCCATATCATGTAATAATGTTTTGGCGGGATTTTCGTCGCTAGCAATGGCAGGGGCCGTTAATACCAGCGACAAAATAAAAGTAAAAACTTTCATTTAATTAGTTTTTTTCCTCTTCTGCATTTTCTGCAGTTTGCGATTCTTCTAGCGAATATGCAACACGCGCTTGACGTTGATGTTCAAGAACTAATGCACCAATACGTTGCTGTTGTAATTCACGTAAACCTTGCTGAGCATTCTCTAACGCAGGTTGCTCAGATGAGTAACTTACCGGAGAAGCCATACCGGTTAACGGTACTGTTTGTAAGGTTGGAATGTCATTTTGTGGTACTTCGGTGTTTTGTGGCAAAGTTTGTACGCCCACAATCGCAAACATAGCAACACTGGCAGCAATTGCCACTTGGGCAAATGGACGACGCCAATTAAATGCTACTACGTTATCTGTGCCTGTTGCCGCCACGATTTCTTCGCTTTTTGGTACCGTTGTTTTATTCGCGAAATCAGCGTATACAGGTTCTTGCTCAAGTGCTTCAGCCACTGCATCTGCAATGTCAAAGTTAAAAGCGTTATTATTTGCCTCAGCACGCATTACATCACCAATCATTGCGTAACGACCAAATGTAGACACATCGTCGTTTGTGATCGCTTGATCAGTTAACTGCTGCTCGCCGTCAAGTAACGCGGATAACTGCTCATTATCCAACTTGTTAACGTCTGCTTTTGTCATACTAAGACTCACCTATTAATGGATTCAATTTATTATCAATCGCCTCACGGGCACGGAAAATACGTGAACGTACCGTTCCCACAGGACAATCCATAACCACGGCTATTTCTTCATAGCTCATACCTTCAATTTCACGAAGGGTAATCGCGGTTTTAAGATCTTCAGGCAAACTATCAATCGTATTAAAAATTACAGCACGTACTTCGTCACTTAATAACAGGTTTTCTGGCGATGCGTTTGAACGCATAGCATCAGCACTGTCATAAAACTCTGCCTCTTCGGCATCAACATCGTTAGCTGGGGGCTTACGGCCCTGAGCAACTAAGTAATTTTTAGCACAATTTACGGCGATACGGTATAACCAAGTATAAAAGGCGCTATCCCCTCTAAAGTTAGGCAATGCACGGTAGGCTTTAATAAAGGCTTCTTGTGCGACATCAGCAACATCACCTTGGTTTGATACATAACGTGAAATCAAACCTGCAATTTTATTCTGATATTTTCTAACTAATAGGTTGAAGGCGTTTTTATCTCCTTGCTGGACCCTTTTAACTAGCGCTAAATCCAAATCCTGCTCGCTCATTCGAGCCGGTACTCCTCTGTTTGATTCTTGCTTGCTATTCATATACTCGCCATTGTTTACACAAACTCTGACTGCACCATGAATATAAAAGTTCAGTTTAAAATGATTTTTTTATAAAATAGCACGCAAATAAATTGAGTCATACCAATCTTATTACACGGAAATCCTAATAACTGCCTAAAAATCAACGGTTATCTATATTAAATTCACAATTCAAAACAGTTAACAATAAACTGTTTATGTGACGATAAAACTAATAAGATTGGTATAACGTATTAAAATGACTAATAGTGTTAAAGCAAATATGGTACATATACGTATACCACATAAAAATTTATTTGCTCAAACTTTTGGCACTACTAGCCGAGCATTGTAACCGCAAAGACCACAGACATGAACCAAAATAAACATCACATTACTGATGTCGCTATCATTGGCAGCGGCGCCGCTGGCCTTTCTCTTGCTTTATCTCTAGCTAATCACTGTAAAGTGACAGTACTTAGTAAAGGAGCGTTAACCGAAGGTTCTACCTTATATGCTCAAGGTGGTATTGCAGCAGTATTTGACAAAAAGAATGACAGCATTGAATCTCATGTTGAAGACACGTTGGATGCAGGTGGCGGATTATGTGACCGCGACGCAGTCCACTACACCGCTAGCAATGCTAAAAAGTGTTTAAAGTGGCTCATTGAACAAGGCGTGCCTTTTGATATGGAATTTGATTCAAAAGGTAAAGAACGTTTCCATTTAACCCGCGAAGGCGGTCACAGCCATCGTCGCATATTACATGCTGCTGATGCTACAGGTCGTGCAGTACAAACGACCTTAATTAGCCAAGTTCAAGCACACCCTAATATCACCCTATTAGAAAACTACAATGCCATTGATTTAATCACTGATAAAAGCCTAGCTAAAAAAGGCAAACATGTTCATGGCTTATATGTTTGGAACTGTGTCGATAAAAAAGTTGAAACAATTAAAGCAAAGTTCGTTTCACTTGCAACAGGTGGTGCAAGTAAAGTGTACTTATATACCTCTAACCCTGATGTATCCAGTGGTGATGGTATCGCTATGGCATGGCGCGCTGGGTGTCGTGTCGCTAATATGGAGTTTAATCAATTCCACCCAACTAGTTTATATCACCCAGAACTGCAAAACTTTTTAATCACAGAAGCAATGCGAGGTGAGGGAGCTTACTTAAAACGCCCTGACGGCACCCGCTTTATGAAAGATTTTGACGAACGCGGAGAACTTGCTCCTCGCGATATCGTTGCTCGCGCTATCGATTTTGAAATGAAACGCCTTGGCGCGAACTGTGTATACCTTGATATTAGTCATAAAGAAAAAGATTTTATCATTGAGCATTTCCCGACTATCTACGCAAAATGCTTAAGTGTTGGTCTCGACATTACCAAAGAAGCCATTCCGGTAGTACCCGCTGCACACTATACCTGCGGTGGTGTTATGACCGACTTCAATGGCCGCACAGATTTAGACAACCTTTATGCGGTTGGCGAAGTAGCTTACACAGGCTTACATGGTGCTAATCGCATGGCCAGTAACTCACTACTTGAATGTATTGTATTTGCTCATGCTGCCGCAAAGGATATTTTAAGCAAAATAGATTCAAGCCCAGCCCTTGAAGCTTTACCACTATGGGATGAAAGTCGTGTAACTAACTCAGACGAAGAAATTGTTATTACCCATAATTGGCATGAGCTAAGATTATTTATGTGGGATTACGTCGGTATTGTCCGTTCTACAAAACGCTTAGAGCGCGCGCTTCACCGAGTAGAGTTACTACAGCAAGAAATTCATGATTACTACGCTAACTTTAGGGTTACAAATAATTTGTTAGAACTTCGAAACTTAGTGCAGGTCGCAGAGCTTATTATTCGCAGCGCACTTGAGCGCAAAGAAAGCCGTGGCCTTCATTACACTATTGATTATCCTGAGCAAAACGAGAATCCCACACCAACAATTTTAACCCCTAAGACGGTTGCTGCACTGCAATAATCGCACGCTTTAACCGCGAATAACTCATTTCATCAACACTGGCTGCATTAATTATCAGCCAGTGTGATTTATAAAACCCCGCCAGCCTTAGCACTACAAAATTAGCAAACACATAACTTTTAGCCATGATCTGGCCTTGAATTTTAAGATTGTCGTTCACGAACCTAAGCTCTGCTTGCTCTAAAATAATAACGCCATTTTCAGGCTGCGCATGTTGGGCTTTTTTAAAACACAGAATGGCTAGAAAAAAACAAGCTAAACACGCCAAAAGCTGAGCAATAACATGCTGGTAAGCAAAGCATAATATGATGGCTATCAAGCAAAAAAAGACCACAAAGGGTTTGTGGTCTGTGGTGTTATTTGTAACGGTAAATCTATACACGAACTCGGTCTAAAATTAACGCGACCATACCGTTTAGCTCTGGGTCCTTACACTCTTCGTGACCCATAAACCATGCGAATAAATCAGGATCATCGCACTCAAGTAAGCGTTGAAAAACAGCTTGCTGTTCTTTTGATAGTGAGTCAAACGCTTCTTCAACGAATGGCATAAATAAAACATCTAGTTCTAACATACCGCGACGGCATGCCCAACGAATACGTTCTTTACTGTGAATTTCAGTCATTTTAAACCTCGTACTTATTTGTCTGCAGTTTACCAAATTGCTATCGAATAAACAGCTATTTAAATTGCTACCCTAACTAAGTTATCATTAGCGCTCATTCATATCGTAAAGAAGGTTTTTATGTCGACTGTTTACGCATGTCCTTTATCTTACTCACTTATCAGCCTGACAGGCAAAGATAAGTTATCTTACCTTCACGGACAAATCACGCAAGATATCAACAAGTTAAGCAATGATAACTTCCTTTGGGCTGGCCACTGTAATGCAAAAGGCAAACTTTGGGGTGTGTTTAGGTTGTTTTCTCACCTTGACAGCTATTACCTGGCAGGTTCAAAGCCTGAGGTAGAACAATCTCTAGTCGAGTTAAAAAAATATGCTGTATTTTCGCAAGTAGAAATTCAGCAATCTGAAAAACAGCTAATTGGCTTATTAGGTGATGACCTAACAGCGGCTTTAGAAACCTTAGCAATTACTTTTGATGATGAGCATAGCGCAGTCGATTTTGCTGACGGTAAAGCCCTCAAGCTTGCAAATAACCGCGTATTACTTATGGTCAATGATGAGTTTAGCTTACCTGATAACGTAATAGCGCTTGAAGATGACGCTCCATGGCAACAAGCAGCTATTGCTGCTGGTGAGCCATCATTAAATAGCGATGCTATTGGTGAATACGTACCGCAAATGGTTAACTTGCAAGCGCTCGGTGGTATCAGTTTCAGAAAAGGCTGCTACACAGGGCAAGAAACCGTAGCCCGTATGAAATACCTAGGCAAAAATAAACGTGCTATGTATATCGTGTCAGGCAAAGCTGAAGGCTTACTTGATGAGCTTGAGCTTGAAACACAAATGGGCGAAAACTGGCGCCGTGCCGGCAAGCTTATCAGCCAAAGTTATAATCAACAAACGCAAACCTTAATGGGTCTGGTTGTGCTTCCTAACGATAGTGAAGCAGGCCAAATTTTGCGGGCAAAACACCTCCCTCAGGTAGAGTTATCAATTCAAGCTCTGCCTTACTCTCTCGAAGATGAATAAATAGGAATGACTATGATCGTAGCAGCAAACAAAGTGGTAAAAATGCATTATTCAGTATTGGATAATAACAAAAACACCATCGACAACTCTTTCGATGGTGAGCCACTAGTGTTCATCGTTGGCACAGGTTACTTAATTCCAGGCCTCGAAAATGCGCTATTAGGTAAAGAAGCAGGCGACACATTCAGCGTAACCGTTGAACCAGAGCAAGGCTATGGTGAGCGTCACGATGACCTAATGCAAGCAGTACCAAAATCAATGTTTGAAGGTATGGAAATTGAAGTTGGTATGCAGTTCCGCGCTACGACAGATGCTGGCGACCAATCAGTGATGATCATCGAAATTCAAGACGAAGACGTCATTGTAGATGGTAACCACCCTCTTTCAGGTATTACGCTACATTTTGATGTTGAAGTACTTGAAGTACGCGATGCAACTGAAGAAGAGTTAGCACATGGTCATGTGCACGGTGAAGGTGGTTGTGGTCACAGCCATTAAAATATAGACATAAAAAAAGCGCCTATGGCGCTTTTTTTATGTCTATATACTGCTGTCAAATAGCTGATCATTTACTCTGCTTCTGAGGTAGCCTCTTTGCTAATTTCTGGTACTGCTTCAGTAATATGCAATTTAAGTGCAGCAAGTAAACCATCTTGGTCGTTGGTTCCTAAGCGATAGTGAGTACCGTCTTTCATTGCCAGTTCTACAGCACTGAATCCTGATACACTATAAACCCAACCATCATGAGTAATACGAAGGCCTATGCCATGTCGAAATGAGTTACTTACCGCTCGAACAGACTCAATCTCATCAAAAGCTACTGTTTTACCAAATACACCAGGTCCAAATGCCCAGCTTACGGTTTTATCGTTGACCTTGATGGTTAAACCATGGAATAAAAAGGCCACCAGCACCAAAATAGCGCTAAACACCATGAGCGGAATATCGGCACCAATTAAATTCCAAGCTAAGGCGATGAAGCCGCCAATCCAGCCTAATATAACAAAAATAAAAATAGCGTACTGCTTATGTTGATACATAGTGAGGTATTCTCTTAAAAGCTATAAACAAAGGTCGCACTCAGCTCAGAATCGTACTTAAGCTTATCTTCCTCTGGTTTTGAGTTATAGCGATACATATAGGTAAATTTGAGTGAAACATCACCCATGATTTTGCTGATCAATGAGGTTTCTGATTTTAAACGCGAGTTTAACCCTGACAACGATTGCTCATAACTAACGTCTTGATTAAAGCGAGTTCGCGCAGAGACCGTACGCTCCCACTGCAGCGCTAAACGAAGTAGATAACCCGTTTTTGTTTGATCTTCTTCTGTAGCCGTATCTTGATCAGCCACCGATCGATATAAACCAGGGCCAACATCGATATCGACTTTATTCTTACTGCCTTGATAAATGCGATTACCGTAACCAGTCGCTACTGTGCTCTTAAACTCAAGACCACTAAATTTATCTCGCTCGTAGTCACCATAAATGAAAAACGACTCATTTTTCACATTTAACTTATAGTTGCCTTGGCCTGATACAAATATTCGATCAGCTGAGACTTCTTCATCACCGGTTTCTTCATTGCGGTCACGTTTGTATAAAGTATCGAGCTTAAATTGGTTCCGCCATTTTTCAAAATCTTGGTAGAGATTACCTTTGAGTTTGAAACTAGTTGAGTTGGTATTGCCACGACTTACCATAAAGCCAAACTCCATATCTCCATACAGCAACTCGCCTTTATGAATTTTATGAATTTCTTCTTCTGATAATTGTCCGTATTCATGAAAGTCTTCAAACGGATCAACAGCAAAAGCCTGCCAACTGCATACGAGCAGGGCGGGCAAAATAATTCGTTTTATTGAATTAAAACAACTAAAAGTAGAGTCAAACATCGGCTGGAGAGTTATTCGCTATCTTTCCATAGGATGTGGCAAAACGGTGCATCTTTGTCTCGGCTAATTAATATTTTCGCAAATAAAATATCTTGATTGTCGAATTCAAGCCCTACTAAGACTTGCACAAACAGCTCAGGTTCAATTTCTAGTGCAACAAAATCTTGCCACTGCTCGTCAGGCTCACCTTCTTCAATAAAGCCAAGCTCTTCTCTGTGCTCGTTAAAATAAGCAATATCTTGCTCGCTTAAGTTATCAGGCGCTAACTCTAAAAAGATATCATAAGCCTGATGAGTTACTTCTTCTTCACTGTATAAGCGTGGACCAGCCATTCCTTAAACCTCTGCACATGTGTATCGCTTTGAATTCGGCTATGATAACAAACCTCTTTTGAGTTTTACCAAAAAAAAAAGCCAGGTTACCCTGACTTTTTTGTAATTTTAAGAATTTTTACTCTGAACTCGCTGTGCCTTTTATTTTTTCACGCATTGATTGCACTAATGTATAAAATAGCGGAACTAACAAGGTGCCAAAGATGGTTGCAGCTAGCATCCCAAATAACACGGTAATACCGAGCGATATACGACTACCTGCCCCTGCGCCACTTGCAAACACCAGCGGTAATACACCAAGCACAAACGAGAGTGCCGTCATTAATACAGCCCTAAAGCGTAATCTTGCAGCGTTAAGAGCCGCTTCAAAAATACTTTTACCTGCCGCACGCTCTTCCATAGCAAATTCAACAATTAAAATAGCGGTCTTGGTGGATAGACCAATCAGGAGCACTAAACCAACCTGCGCATAGATGTTGTTTTCCATACCAATCACATATAGCGCAAGCATGGCGCCAAATAACGCCAGCGGTACCGCTGCAATTACCGAGAACGGAATTGTCCAACTTTCGTATTGCGCTACT
Source organism: Pseudoalteromonas sp. HF66 (assembly GCF_011806445.1). Taxonomy (NCBI): domain Bacteria; kingdom Pseudomonadati; phylum Pseudomonadota; class Gammaproteobacteria; order Alteromonadales; family Pseudoalteromonadaceae; genus Pseudoalteromonas; species Pseudoalteromonas sp. HF66. The sequence continues at coordinate 40,445 of NZ_JAATOU010000004.1, read as the reverse complement.
AAGAATAGATAAACAAACACCACCGCTAAGCCAAACAAGATGGGCGCCATATTTCCGGCTTCAATCTCTTGTTTCGATTGCCCAGCCCACTCATAGACATAGCCCGTTGGTAGCTGCTCAGCCAACTCTTGCATTGCTTTAATAGCATCACCACTGGCATAACCCGCTGCTGGCTGTCCGCTAATACTGGCGCTGCGATATAAATTAAAATGGGTCAAACTTGTTGGGCCAAGAATTGGCTCAAGTTTAGCTAAAGTGGTGAGCGGCACCATTGCCCCCTCATCATTTCGTACATAGTAGTACTGCAAGTCTGCAGGGTTTTGACGAAAACGGCTTTCCGCCTGCATGATAACGCGGTAAGTACGGCTAAATTGGTTAAAGTCATTAATGTATAACGACCCTAATTGCGCCTGTAAAGTTAAGAAAATATCACTAAGCGCTACCCCTTGAGCTTTTGCCTTATTACGGTCAATTTCAAGAAAATACTGTGGAACGTTCGCTCTAAATGTACTGTAAACATTAGAAAGCTCTGGACGCTGGTTGGCTTCATAAATCAGGCCATTTAACACTTGTGCAAGCTCAGCAGGTTCACGCCCTTCGCTGTCTTGTAATCTAAACTCAAAGCCAGCACTCGTGCCAAGACCCGGTATTGAAGGGGGATTAAATGCCATGATTTGCGCATCTGGCATAGCCCAAAACTGACCCATTAAACGCGTTAGTACCGCGCGTAATCCAAGCTCCGGACTTGTACGCTCTTCCCAATCTTTGAGCACGACGATACCCAAAGCATTATTAGAACCTGCACCACCTAGTAATGAAAAGCCAGATACCGCAATAAAATCGGTTGCGGCAGGTTCATTTTTCACTATATCACCCAGTTTGTGCATCACTTCTTTAGTACGACCGCTTGCTGCGGCATCAGGTAATTGCACATCAACAAAAAGAAATCCTTGGTCTTCTGCTGGAACAAAGCCCGTAGGAACTGTTTTCACCAACCACCCTGCCGCAGCAAAAATAACCACTGCAAACAGCGCCATTCTTGCTGTGCGTTTTAAGATAAATTGAATAACCTTACTGTAGCCACTGGTCGAGCGAGTAATAATATTTTCGAAAGGCGCTAACCATTTAATCGGCTTCATGGCTTTTTCATTTAACAATAAAGCACACAAAGCTGGGCTTAATGTCAGTGCGTTTAAAGAAGAAATGAGTACCGCAAACGAAATAGTCACCGAGAACTGTTTATAAAGCTCCCCTGTTATTCCGGGCATAAAGCCAACAGGCACAAACACCGCAAGCAATACTAAGGTCGTTGCCACTATCGGCCCCGATACCTGCTCCATCGCTTTTGTGACCGCTTCTTTAATTGGCAATTTTTCTTCTTTAAGTATTCGCTCAACGTTTTCAATTACAATAATGGCATCATCCACAACAATACCTATTGCAAGGACTAAACCGAATAAAGTGATCAAGTTGATGGAGTAATCCATCATCATCATAAACGCGAAAGTCCCCACTAACGATACTGGAATAGCAACCGTTGGAATAAGCGTAGCGCGCCAATTTTGTAAGAATAAAAACACGACTAAAATAACCAAGCCGACCGCTTGAACAAGAGTAATAACCACTTCGTCAATAGAACGATTGATGAACTCTGTTGTGTCGTAAGGGATTGAGTACTCAACACCATCCGGTAGCTGTTTAGCAAGCTCTGCCATACGTGCTTTTACATCAGCAGCAACTTGAGTCGCATTCGCTTCTGTCAGCTGATAAATAACAATAAACGCAGTGTCTTGCTGGTTTAGCTTTGCTGTTGTACTGTAACTTGCTGCACCTAATTCAATACGTGCAATATCGTTTAAGCGTACAAAGTTGCCATCTTTGCTTGAGCGAATAATGGTTTGACCAAATTCTTCAGGGGTTTTTAAGCGCCCTTTAGCTTGAATTGAATATTCAAACTGCTGACTCGGTTCAGAAGGCGCAGCACCAAGCTTACCCGCAGCGACTATAGTATTTTGCTCTTGCAACGCAGCTCGAACCTCTGACACCGTTAATCCAAGTGATGCCATCCGATCAGGGCGTAACCACAAGCGCATAGAATAAGTTTGCTCGCCCATTACTTCAGCAGATGCAACTCCATTAATACGCCCTAATGGCTCTGTTAAATAGTTTGTCGCATAATTACTCAAGAAAATTGCGTCGATATTTTCTTGGTTCGAATATAAGTTAATACCCAGTAGCATCGAGCTCGATTTTTTCTTAACCGACACACCTTGGCGTTTCACCTCTTCAGGTAAGCCTGCTTCAGCGAGTGCGACGCGGTTTTGTACGTTAACTTGGGCTATATCTGTGTCTGTTCCGACCTTAAAGTACACGGTTATATTAGCCGTACCGTTATTAGAAGATGTTGATTCGATATACATCATATCTTCAACACCATTAACCTGCTCTTCTATGGGCCTGATCACCGACTCTTCAACTATTTGTGCACTTGCACCTGGGTAACTGGCACTAATTTGAACTTGCGGAGGTGTAATTTGCGGGTACATATTCACTGGCAACAATGCCATTGAAATTAAACCCGCAATAGTAATAACAATCGATATTACCAAGGCAAACTTTGGGCGAGATATAAAAGTTTTACTGATCATATCTCAATCCTAAGAGTTAGCTTTGCTAGAAATAGTGCCAGTTGTCTCATCGACGTTTTTTTCAACCGCTTTCACTTCAACACCTTGGCGAACTTTTTGTAAACCTTCGATTATGACTTTTTCACCAGCTTCTAAGCCTGACTCAACCACCCACATAGCATTAATGCGACGACCAAGTTTGACGATACGCATAGCAACTTTATTTTCATCATCAACAACAAGTACAAACTTACCTTGCTGGTTTTCTTGTACCGCTACTTGAGGAATGAGTGCCAGCTCCTGTTTATTGGTACTTTCAACGATTAAGGTAACAAATAAGCCAGGCATAACTATGCCATCAGGGTTATCAAATTCAGCTCTAAGCTCAACCGTACCTGTGTTTCGATTAATTTTAGTATCTGCGAAATCCAGTACACCTTTGTCAGGAAATGTCGAGTTATTCGGTAAACGCAAAGTTAAGTCAATGGGCACATCACGAGGGTCTTTATCTGAAGGTGCTTGATGTTGCTGGCGATAAGAGATGTAATCTGCTTCTTCAACCTGAAAGCTCACGTAAATTGGGTCAACATCGGTAAGCTCTGCGAGTTCATTTGATGATGGACCAACAATATTGCCAACATCATAATTTACTTTACCAATACGCCCTGCAAACGGTGCACGAATATCAGTATAACTTAAATTAAGCTTTGCTTTTTCAAGCTCTGCCTCAGCCGCTTTGACAGCTGCAGCCGTTTGCTCAAAGTTAGTAGTGAGTTTATCGAGGTCTGATTGTGAAATAAAACCTTGTGCGGCCACATCTCTTCCGCGCTTTAAATCACGTTCAGCAGCATCCGCTGCAGCAATTTTACTTTTCAGGTCAGCTTCAACTTCTGCGACCGTTGAGCGATATTCAGATGGGTCAATCCTTAGTAAAAGCTGATCTTTTTCAACAGACGAGCCTTCATTAAAGTGACGTTCTATTAATTCCCCCTCAACTCGGGCTCTAATTGCGACCTCTTGGAATGCTTCAGTACGCGCAACAAATTCTCGGTAATTACCAACTTCTTGTGTGACGACATTAAATACTGATACGGCCGGTGGCGGCGTAGCTTGTTGTTGTGCTTTATCATCTGAACAGCCAACCATTGTGGTTGTTAAAGCTACTGAAAAAGCAGCAAAAGCCAAAGAACGAGATGATTGTTTAGTTATGCGAGCTGTGTTGCGCATCAGCATATTTTTACTCCTTGTAGCGCGACTTAAAGCTAAGTCTAGTCGTGTCATGGGATTTTGTGAAAGTATCTAACTATTCACAAAACCAAACTAGCTATGAACTAGCATCTTTGTTTTAAAAATATACATCAATTTGTAACTAAATATATGACAAGGTTACCCATTTTTGGAAAATATAGTGATTCCTTGCGACACATCAGCAATTCTTTACTTAGTTGTAATTAACTCGTAAGCTCTAGCAAACAGGTCAGAGGAGTTACCATGATAAAACTAGAAATAAAACAACAAGTCGCATGGGTTAGCCTTGTTCGTCCCGAGAAACAAAATGCACTAAGTTTTGCTATGTTTGTTGAGCTTTCAAACGTAATAAAAAAAATTAAACGCGATCGCAATTTGCGCGCTGTCGTTATATCTGGCGAAGGTGGACACTTTTGCTCTGGGCTAGATGTTGCTGCGGTGATGAAAAAGCCGAGTAATATCGTCAAACTCTTATTCAAATGGTTACCAGGAAACCAAAACCTAGCGCAGAAAGTCGTGTTAGGTTGGCAAGATTTAAGTATTCCAGTGATTGCTAAAATTAACGGACATTGCTTTGGTGGCGGCATGCAAATCGCACTCGGTGCTGATTACCGCATCGTCGATAAAAATGCCAAATTAGCCATCATGGAAGCGCGTTGGGGCCTTTGCCCAGATATGGGGGCTAACGTGGTACTTGCTGGCTTGATGAAACGCGACCAAGCTCTTTGGTTGGCAAGTCATGCAGGCCCTATCTCGGCTGAAGACGCAAAAGAATATGGCTTAGTTACGCAACTAACTGATGACATTGATAAACAAACAGACGCTGTACTCGAAACACTGATGGCCCGCTCGCCGGATACCCTTGCTGCAATTAAACGAATTACTCAGCAAAGCTATCGCTCACAGCAGCGCAAAATTCTCGCTAAAGAAACATGGAGTCAAATTCGTTTACTGATGAACCCTAATACCAAAAAGGCTATTGCGAAGGCGAAAGGCGCTGAAGACATCAAATTTAATAATGCAAAATCATGGTAAGCTAAAGTCGCATAGTACAACTGACAAGGGTATGATGTAGTTGTACTTTATTCGCAATCATCCTGACTCATGAAATACCTCATCAGTAGTATCATTATTCTTGGCTGTTTAGCCGTTGCTAAATATTTGACGGCTTTGCTTGAAAGCTCTTTCCCTGCCCCATTGCTAGGTATGGTGTTACTGCTTGTATTACTGTTAACGGGCCTAGTGAAAGAACAACACTTAAAACCGACAGCCAGCCCTTTACTTAATTATATGCCGTTATTTTTCATCCCAGCTGGGGTTGGCATTATTGAGCACCTAGGTTTAATTACACAGAATTGGCCTTTATTACTGACTATTTTTTTTGTAGTGCCACTGACCAGTGTTTTACTAATAGGCTCTGTTATTGCTTACTTTAAAGGACGTGAAAATGACAGTTAGTTTATGGTGGCTAAGCGTTCCTTTTATTATTGCTCTTTTCTTAGTGTTACGCTTTTTGAACTCTAAAGCACACCATGCCATTCCTAAAGCACTTAGCAACCCTGTGTGCTGGGCAATTGTCTTAATTGCGGCGCTGTTAGTGATATTTAAACTCCCTTATGCACCTTTTGCCGAACACAGTAAAATTTTAAGTTGGTTACTTGAGCCTGCGATTGTGGCTTTAGCTTTACCGCTTTATCAGCAATTTATACATGTAAAAAAGAACCTACTATTAATTCTTATAAGTTGTAGTTTAGGGGTATTCAATGCGACGCTGGTAGCATCGCTAATATGCTATATTTTTGACGCACCCACGCAGTTAAGTGCATCACTTGCCAGCTTGTCAGTAACGACACCGATCACTTTATTAGTGACAGAATCACTGGGGGGCATTCCCTCTTTGGCCGCAGCAATGGTGATCTTTATTGGCGTATTAGGGGCTATTTTTGGTAATTTGATTTTCTCGCTGATAAATATTCGCAACGCTCAAGCAAAAGGCGTTGCCATTGGCACTGCATGTCACGCCATTGGTACAGCGTCATTGATTGCTGATCAGCCAAAAGCTGGCGCCTTTGCCTCTGTAGCTATGGCATTAAGCGCACTACTAAGCGCTATTATAGTGCCAATACTCTATCCTGTTATTCAGCATATTCTGGTATAGTCAACGCTCGCAGTAACCTTGTTAGGAAAACACATGATTGACTCAGAAATACAACAAGTCGAAAAATACTACAATCTGATAATGGAATATTTAGTCACCTATAGCATGCAAATTGTAGGTGCCATCTTAATTCTATTTTTTGGCTTATGGATTGCGCAAAAAGTATCGAATATGGTGGCTGGCCTCATGCAGCGTCATAATATCGATATCACCCTCACCAACTTTGTCAGTAATGTCATAAAAGTATTGCTGATCATCATGTTCTTAGTTATTGCCCTTGGTAAAATAGGCATTAGCGTCACGCCTTTTGTGGCAGCGATTGGTGCCGCATCATTAGGTGCAGGTTTAGCAATGCAAGGCATGCTCTCAAACTACGGCGCTGGTCTTGCGATCATTGCAACAAGGCCATTTGTCGTTGGCGATACTATCGAAGTGAAAGGAGTAAGCGGACAAGTTAAAACCATTGAGCTTGGCCACACGATTCTTATTAACGAAGAAAAAGTCGAAATCACCATTCCTAACAAACATATTGTTGGCGAGATTTTACATAACTCGTTTAGCTATTCACTAGTCAAAGGCGAAATAGACATAGCTTATGATGCAAATGCTGACCTAGCTATTGAGCTTATCGAAAAAGTCTTAAACGATCATGAGCTAGTTAGTGACTCTCCTCACGCACAAGTAGGTATTGAGCGCTTTGCACAAAGCGGTGTTACCTTGAGCTATCGCTTTTGGGTGCCAACCACCAAAATTATAGAGACTAAATTAGCGGTTAACCGCAATGTATTTAAAGCAATTCAGGGGGCGGATATCGAAATTCCTTTCCCACAACGGATTGTTACCCTGAATCAAAATTCCGAAAAAGGCGCTTAATAGCCTTTTTACTAGTTCGACGACAGTGATTGTGTTTGTTTAAAACATTGTAGTACAATTTAAATGATAACAATTACTATCATCAATTAACGTCGAGCTATTTTTACCATGAGTAAACGTCTTTGGTTCCAACTACATGGTTGGTTTTCGCTCCCTTTGTGGGTGCTATTTTGCTTTATCTGTATCACAGGTACTGTGTCTGTGATAAGCCATGAGCTTACTTGGCTCACTAACAGTGAAGCACGTGCAAACAACCCAAATGACTTACCAGCACTAGGTGTTGATCAAGTTATTAGTAGCGTTGAAAAAGCCTACCCTACAGCTGATGTGATGAGTGTTCTCACTTATGAGCCTTATCTGGTGAATGCTGTTATTTTCACCGATACTGACAAACCTTATGCTGTGGCCTACGTCAATCAATATACAGGCGAAGTACAAGCGGTTAATGACACGATCTCTTTTATTGAATTTATGCGTACCCTACACGGCTGGCTATTCTTCCCTTGGCAAGAAGGTTACAGCGTAGGTTACTACCTAGTCAGCGCCATGGCTTTTGTCATTTTAGGTGCGCTAGTAACAGGCTTAGTGATTTATAAAAACTTTTGGCGCGCATTTAGTCAGCCAAAACTACGTTTTAACCAAGGTAAAAAAACCTTTCTAAAAGATTTACATACCCTAAGTGGCGTTTGGTCAATTTGGTTTATGGCTGTGATGGCTTTGACTGGCCTGTGGTATTTAGTACAAGCCATCATGTGGCATAACGAAATAGACATAGAAGAGCACGCACCGCTAGTGGCTGTGTCAGCCTTACCTGCAGATAAACAAACACCGCCTACAGACTTAAAAGCGGCATTAGCGATTACCAAAGAGAAATACCCAGATTTCAAAGCAAGCTATGTGATGCTCCCTGAGCATAACCGTGGCATGTTTAACATCATGGGAAGTGGCGATACTATTTTCTATGATAACTACGCCTACTCAACATCAGTCAATCCATGGACTGGTGAAATTGCAGTAAGCAAAAGCCCAGAGACGATGAACGCTTTACAAACCCTGTCGCATATCGCTGATCCACTGCATTACGGTAATATTGGCGGTCTTTGGACAAAAGTTATTTGGTTTATTTTTGGTTTAATTTTAAGTGGAATGTCAATCACAGGTTTTATGATGTATGCCGCTAAATTAGTTAATAGCAAACCGGTAAAAGCGCGCCAAGCTGCGCCAGTAAATAATGTTCAGGAGGCAAACTAATGGCTCGTTTACAAGCAACTTGGTGGCAACGTAAAAAGTACATTTTGCATGCTGTAATACTAGCTTTGCCTGTATGGTTTATTTATCAATCATTAAATCCCCAGTTTCCTGCTCTTTGGCAAGAGCAACAAGCGGGTGAATATAAAATCGCGCCGATGCCGCTCAATGAAGATGCTCCTTACTCACACCACAATGAATACGTAAAAGATTTTTTTATTGCTTTTAATCAAGGTGACATCAGCAATATCCGCCAGGCTTACCTAAATATTGGTAAAGCGCCTTTGTCACTGACTGAGTTTGCCAAAGATGAAGAAGGCATAATGCATGGTACAAATCATGGTCAGCATGCCCATGCTATTGCCCCAAAAACCATCTCAGCAGACGATAAACTGTGGATCACCATTCAAACTTGGCAAGGTCAACTACATACCCTGAAATGGGATATTCCCAGTCAGTTTATTACTCAATAACATCCGAAAAGCCACTCACTGAGTGGTTTTTTTGTATCTCTTTAAAACACTTTCGCCCCCTCTAAAACAGTTGAAAGTAAATTTTTTGTTAATTATTCCCACTAAAACCTTTACAAAGGTAATAATATAATAAAGTATTATAAATAGTTTTAATCTGCACCACTGCTATTAATTGATTGGTGTTGATCAAAACTCATCCAAGGAGCAGAACACACAAGGAAAGCTCAATAACAATGATTTGGAGACACAATGATACTTTCAAAAAAAGCGCTCGCTGCGCTTAGCTTTGCATCAACACTGATACTTCCCTGTGCCTATGCGATTGATAATGGCGTATACACGATTAAATCAAAGTACAGTGCTAAGTTTGTTGAAGTTGCCAGCGCACAAACCAATGATGGTGCGAATGTCAGTCAATGGGCTAACACTAATCACGATACTCAGCGCTGGTTAATTACCAACATAGGTGGCAGCAACTATTCTGTTATTAATCTAAATAGTGGTAAAGCCCTCGAAGTGTTTGACTTCTCAACTGCCGATGGTGGCAATGTTGTGCAATATGAATACGCTAATCTTGCCAGTCAACATTGGCAAATTAATAATGAAGGTAGCGGCTACTACAGCTTCATAAATGATCACAGTGGTAAAGCACTCGACTTATATGCTTTTGATGGCAACGATGGAGCGAATATTAGCCAGTGGAGCTACAACGGCAGCGATGCGCAGCAATGGCAACTAACCAAGCTTGCTAATGTTGAATCAACACCATTTGATCCATCAACGACAAATGGCACTGCAGATCACTGGCCACTTACAGGTAATTTAGTCACCCACGATCCAACCCTTGGCTATGAAAATGGCACCTGGTGGGTTTTTCAAACGGGCCCAGGTATCTACGGTAAGTATTCAAGCAACGGTGTAGATTGGAATGATGCGCAACCGATTTTCTCAAATGGTTTAAGCTGGTGGAGTAACTACGTGCCAGATCATGATGGAATTGATGTCTGGGCGCCTGAATTAAAAAGCTACAATGGCCGCAGCTGGCTTTATTATTCTATTTCGACCTTTGGTTCACGTGTTAGTGCTATTGGCCTTACTTCTGCAAGTAGTGTGGCAACAGGTGATTGGCGTGATGATGGTTTAGTAATCAATACCACCAGTAGCAATAATTACAACGCCATCGACCCAGATCTTGTAGTGGCAAAAGATGGTGCACCTTGGCTTGCCTTTGGCTCATGGAATTCGGGCATTAAACTCACACGTATTAACCCGATGACCATGAAACCATTTGGCCAAATCTATTCGTTAGCTAGTCGCTCAGGTGGGATCGAAGCACCTACCATAGTGTATCGCCAGGGCTACTACTACTTGTTTGTTTCGGTTGGTAAATGCTGTGATGGTACCAATAGTACATACCGCATTGCTTACGGTCGCTCTACTGACATTCGTGGTCCATATCTAGATAAAAATGGCATCAACATGTTAGCCAGCGGCGGCAGCATTCTTGATGCGGGTAATAGCCAATGGGTAGGCCCAGGAGGACAAGACATTTTAAATACCGATGTGATTGTTCGTCATGCCTATGATGCAGGTGATAATGGCACGCCAAAATTGCTCATAAGCACCCTTAATTGGGATGCTAATGGCTGGCCTAAATACTAGTTCTCCCCATTAAGCGCGTGCAAGCGCGCTTTTTATAATCTATCTAATATACTGCGAATAAAGTCAGAGTTGAGTATCTGAGTTACTGCCCCACTACACCATAAGTAGGCGCGTTGTATGGGATAACCTTTAAAAATCCAACGCTTACGAACATGATTAAAGTCGTGTAAATAATCAGCCTTCGTTTGTGGTAATGAATCATTGGCTAACTTCTGCCACGCTTTATAAACCCCACTCATATCAGCACCACGCATAAAACGCTGTAACCAACGCGGAAAGCGTGCAAAGCGAATCGCTGACTGAAAATCAATAATGTAAGGCTTACCGTCTTTTGAACAAATCACATTTCCCAAATTACGTAAATCCAGATGCACCACGCCGCGGCGGTGCATTTTTGCAACTAAACGCTCAAACTTTTTAAAGAAATCACTCGGTAAATGCTGCTGTTGCAAGGCAAGCTGACGAAGTGGCGTGCCTTCTATAAAATCGTAAACAATGGCAATAGATGACAAACGACAAAAGTTATCGACCACTCCGTCTACGTCTTGCAGGCGTGCCAGCCCCTTGTACTCCTGATTGATAAAAAGCGGCGCGATAGTTTTTCTCACCCACCATGGGCTGTGCTGAAAGTCTTTAATAATTAAATCAAATTTCGCATCTTTGTAACGATAAACAATGGCATTAGCAAAGCGGCCTGTATGAACAACCGACAAACCTTCTGGGCTAAATTGATGAGCTGGAAATTGCGCGTGAAGCTGCGCGAGCAAAGATGATTCAAACATAACAACCCGGACTTGTTAAAATTAAATGCCTAGGCAACTATATTATCAAAATGCTCTAACAGCGACAATGTACCGCTTAGAGAAATTTATGCTTTTAAATTATGAATTGCTCTAAACAGCAAGCTTGCGAGTTGCTTTTGCTCATCATCAGAGAAGCCTGTAAGTGCTTTGCGATAGATATCATTTACGGTTGGTAAAATTTCAGGATAGAGTTGTTGGCCCTTTTTCGTGAGGCATAAAAGAGTTGAACGGCGATCTTCAACTGACTGCTTTTTAGCAACCAAGCCCTTGTCTTCTAAACGAGAAAGTAACCGACTCATAGCGCCACGGTCATACATCATGTGCTCACAAAGCTCAGCCAAGGTATTTACCTTACCACGCGCAAGTAGCACAACCACAATATATTGGGCCGACGTTAGCTCTTTATCCTCTAAAGCATCATCAAGGTGAGTAACGAGGTTTGAACGTAAATAAGAGACTAAGCGACCTAAGTCTTGCACGGGATCTAAATCTTCAATACAGCACTGACCAATTGATGCAGGTTCTTTCATATTTCCTCTAAAACGATTAATAGCAATTCATAGACAGTTAAGCGGCAAAATAATTCAATCCTATTAGATTGCTTCTACGACTATGAATAGTGTAGCGTGAGTAAGCGTAAAAACTGTCGGGGGGCGTTATGCTAACTAAGCAACATCTTATCAAGTATTTATCTCTTTCAATACTGCTACTTTTTTGTTGGCTAGAGCATTATAACCATTTCATCATGCGCTTTATCGACAGCGCCCTTGTGCAATCAACACTTGTCTATGCTTCATCTCGAACAGTCAATGCTGCTATATCGCTGTTGCAATCAGCCGAAGTGGGCATTGGTATTGCCAGTATTCAACCTGCACAGCTTCTTGACCCAGTAAATGACTTAGCAGAATACATGTCGGATGCCATGCGCCTTGCGATAGGCTCGTTATTCTTACAGCGCATTTTATACACCATTTCTTCTGGAGTTATTTTTAGCGGTGTATTTACAGTTTCAGTTGTCGCTTACTTTATTTGTGAATGGCGTAATTATTTGCCTAACGTACGTCATAAGATTATGGCAAGCTTGATTTTAATTCGCTTTTTAGTACCTGCGGTGGTGCTTACAACAGGCCTCGTTAGCCAGATATTCTTAGATGAGCAAATAAACCAGCAAAGTGAAATTGTGAGCGAAAAAGTAGAGACTGTTAATAGCAGTGCAAATAATGCCTCTGCCCTATCGGCTAAGCTAAAAGCTGAGGTCGATAGTGAAAAACAAACTATCTTCGACAAGTTATCGCTATTAAATGAACAGCAAATTAAAAACCACCAGCGAGCCACAGAGCTCAAAGGTGATTTGGCAGAGATCGAAACACAAATAGAAGCGATTCAAGCAACCCGCAGCTTGTCTGAAAGACTCACTTTTACTGAGCTTGAACAAGCCAAGCCACTACTTGATAAAAAGCAGCAATTAACAAAGCAATTTAATGCTGTACTCGCGCAACAAAGAGCGCTTAACCTAGACAAAGACGCCTTAAACGAGCAACTAGAAAACCTTAACGCATCACTCAATCAAAACCAATCGTCACAGGTGAGTAAAATTATTGATACCGTTACCTCTGGCATTAGCAACATGGTGGCTGCCGTCGAAGACTTATTTATCGACTTTTTGAATATCTTGTCACTGCTGATTTTAAAGCTGTTGCTAATGCCGCTAATATTTTTATTCCTATTTAACAAAGCCTTTAAGGCTATTTGGCAGCGCCGCTTTATGGATGTACTAATGCAAACAAAGCAATTGGCTGTTAATCGCTGATATTTCAGCTAAAGTTATAAACCTAACTCGTTTTTAAAGGATATAAGTATGACTGAGCAACGCCATAACCACATTCCCCAAGAAGCTTTCGATTGGTACGATGAATACGCCCATGGCTTAATGGATCGCCGCACCTTTATGAAAAAGCTTGGTGGCTTAGCAGCCCTTGGTTATTCAATGGCAATGCTAAGTAGCGCTTTACTGCCAAACTACGCATTAGCTGAGCAAGTATCCTTTAATGACCCTGATATTAAAGCCAGCTATAAAACCTTTGATTCGTTTAAAGGTCATGGCGAAGGAAAAGGTTATTTAGTCGAACCCGCTAATTTAACCGGTAAGCACCCATTAGTCTTAGTGATCCACGAAAACAGAGGCTTAAACCCTTATATTAAAGATGTTGCTCGTCGCCTTGCCAAAGCCGGTTTTATTGCCTTTGCGCCAGATGCATTACACCCTCTTGGTGGCTACCCTGGCAACGATGATGAAGGGCGTGCAATGCAGCGCTCTATGGATAAACAAAAAATCCAACAAGATTTTATCGCCGCAGCTGAATATATAAAAAGACACCCAAATAGTAATGGCAAACTCGGTGCGGTAGGCTTTTGCTTTGGTGGTTATATGGTCAACTACCTAGCAGCAGTTGATAGCAAACTAATTAATGCAGGCGTATCCTACTACGGAACACCCGCAGTCAAAGAGCTCAGACAAAACATCAAAGCCCCTCTACTAGTGCATTTAGCTGAGTTTGATAACCGCGTTAATGCAACATGGCCAGAATACGAGAGCGACTTAAAAGCCCATCAAGTGCCTTACACTATGCATATGTATGAACAAGCAAATCATGGTTTTCATAACGACTCCACATCGCGTTATGATGAAAGGCAGGCGGAGCTTTCATGGCAACGCACATTGGTGTTTTTCAATGAGCAATTGATTTAAACAGAGCAATTTCATACACTCTCGAAAAAATTTTAGGCTAGAAAAGAGATGGAATCGCAAGTAAGTTATCGCTTTGACTCACAGCAAACCGCCAATCGGTTTTTAAACAAGCTTAAACATTGGTCAGTGGCTAAAGTCACTGCGACACTTTGCCAAGGTGGTTATGGCGTGAAAATACGTTACGAAGTCGATACGAGTGACTTTGATTACACCCTTGCTGAGCTTGATGATTTAGCGATGCAGCACGAAGGCGAAGAGATTTAATCCTCATCCATTAAGATACTCTAAGCATAAAAAACGGCTAACCAAGGTTAGCCGTTTCGTTTATTAAAGCAGAGCTTATAAATCAAAGCTGCGTGAAATAGACGCTACAATTCGCTCATCTGCGGTATCCCAGTCAAGGCTGGTGTTTTCGCCAGCAAGCTCGAAATCAAAACCTGCAAAGCTTGTTTGATAAGCTAAACGATAATGATTGTATGATTTATCGTTGCCATCCCAGGCAAACTTATTACCATCGAGAGAATTAGAAATATCAAAGCTGGCACGAATTGCATGATTTGGTGCAATTTCAAAGGTATGGGCAACCATAGAAATCACATGCCCTGCATCGGTACCAAAGTAATCCCAAGCGTACCAAAAGTTAAGTTCTGTGAAACCTAGGCTATTGGTATAGCCAAACTTTGCATAAGTCTCAAAATAGTTACCGTCGCTTGAGTAATCTTCACCATGGTATGAATAGTAAGCAATACCATAATCAACACTAAGGGCGTCGTTTATCTCAACATAATTACCGAAATACGCATCCCACTCAATGTCAGTACCATCGCCAAAATCTACATTTGAAGCCCAAGTCCCCACATACATACCTGAATCCGCAAAGGCATAATCTAAGCTGCCTTGAATCGCTGGATCATTCATGGTTTGGCTCACACCGTTAAAGGTGTAATCTGACGCCAATGTAACCGTAGCCGATAAGTCAGCCATCGCTGATGTCGATAGTAATGCCAATGGCAACGCTGCCGCTAATACTGTTTGTCTTGTTGTCATGTTGGTTTCCTAAACTTAATGCAGTTATGTTTAGCATCATTCTCAATTACAGATAAAACATCATTTTTGGGATGCACTTAAATTACATCACCGCACAAATAAAATTTTACTCAGTCTAAATTTAAGCCAATGTCATTGATACGAACTAAATTTATCATCATTAAGTTTAGGTTATTTATATGAAAAAGGATCGTAGAAAAGTAGCCTAATTCAAAATTGATGGATTCATTCGTGGTATTTACGAATAACCGCTATCTTGCCATCTTCTATTTCGAGCACATCCATAATGGTTTGCGTGTATTCAATTTCTTGCTGGTTTTGTGGGTGTATACCTTTAGCGTGATGGGTATAACGTAAGGCAATGGCCGAATCATTAAAAATAAAGGTATCGAGTAAGTTTGCTTGATATTCAGTGTGCGCCCCAAGGTAAAAAGTCATGCCTTTGCGCATCATGGCTTTACCATCTGGTTCTCTTGAATCATCAGTTTGATAAGGTAAGTGCTGGTTTGCTACGTCGTCAGTTAATAAAGCTAAAAAGGCTTCTAACTCTTTTTTGGTGGCATTAGGTGCTTGTGTTGCAACCATGGTATTGAAGTACTGCTGTGCTAATGCTGTCAGCTCTGGGTTAGCTTGCTTTGCATGGCTGCTAAATGCGCTTAGCAAACAAATAGCCAGAAAATAAAGGTGCTTCATCGTTATTCCTTGTGGTTTTAGTTATTGACTAAGAATCAAATTACGAACCTAAAATAACGACAAAACCCCTAACTATCAATAGTTTATTTTTAAGCTGTTTGTGGCTTTATAAGCGCTCGTTTATCTAAATAACCGCTGTATCTTGTTGCAATTAACGCCGCTAAACTAATAATAGCGCCAATCCAAGCAGTGTCTTGTAATGAGTAGTTTTCAACGACAACGCCTCCTAACACTGAACCTAGCGCAATACCGATATTAAACGCTGCAATGTTTAACCCAGAGGCCACATCAACGGCATTGGGTGTGAATTTTTCAGCAAGTTTAACCACATAAACTTGCAGCCCAGGAACATTACCAAATGCAAATGCACCCCATACGAGTATGGTTAGTACCGCTGCTATTTTAGATTGCATGGTAAAGGTCAGTACTAATAGCACAATACTTAAAGCACTAAAGATAATAGTAAGCGCACTAATCGGGCCCTTTTTATCGGCTAACTTACCACCGTATATATTCCCAACAGCAACCGATACCCCGTAAACCAGCATGATTAAGCTAATGGTGGCAGATGCAAAACCAGTTTGCTGCTCTAAAATGGGCGCTAAATAAGTGAAGGCAGTAAATGTCCCACCATAACCAAGTATGGTCATCAAATACACCAGTAAAAGCCTAGGTTGCACCATTACCTTTAATTGCTCACCCAACGTGGCTGCTTTACTTTGCTTTAAGTTGCTTGGAATTAAAAATGCACTGCCAATAAGTGCTATTAAACCCAACAAAGACACCACTAAAAAGGTCGCTCGCCAGCCAAAATGTTGACCAATCCAAGTCCCTAATGGCACACCAGTTACTAATGCAACCGTTAAACCAGTAAACATAATCGCGATAGCACTGGCTTCTTTATCTTTACTGACAAGCCCAGTAGCGATGGTTGAACCAATCGAGAAAAATACCCCATGAGCAAGGCCTGTTAGAACCCTTGCGGTGATCAAACTACCATAACTAGGTGCTTGCCAAGCCAGTAAGTTACCGATAACAAAAAGACTCATTAAACTAAGTAATACATGTTTTCGATTCCAGCGCCCGGTAAGCGCAGTTAGTACTGGCGCCCCCACCGCAACCCCTAATGCATACAAGCTAACAAGTAACCCAGCACTCGGTAACGAAACCATCAAATCATCAGCGATAGTTGGTACTAAGCCGACAATCACAAACTCAGTGGTGCCTATGGCAAACGCACTGAGAGTTAACGCAAGTAATGCTATTGGCATCACATATCCTCTATTAATTTTTGAAAGTGCGACTATTGTGGCTAAAATTAAATTTGCAAAAAATAGCGATAGTGACAAAATACTTTTGTCAAAAATGAAAAGGTAAAGCCATGAGTGTGGTCTCCAATACCCAAGATTTAGAAGCATTTATTAGCGTGGTTGATACCGGCGGGTTCTCAAGTGCAGCCAATGCCTTAGATGAGCAAGTAGCAAAAATATCACGGGCGGTGACTCGGCTCGAAAAATCCTTAAACGTTACTTTATTCAATCGCACCACAAGGCGCATTGAGCTGACCGAAGAAGGCGAGTTATTTTTAGGCTATGCTAGAGAAGCACTCAGTCAGCTTGCACAAGGCGAAGAAGCCTTAAAACTCCTACACTGTGCCCCATCAGGAAAGTTAAGAGTCGATGCCGCGAGCCCCTTTGTGTTTCACCAATTAGCGTCACATTTAAAAGCCTTTAATCACGCTTATCCCGATATAAAGCTCGAGATCACCAGCCACGACAACATTATCGATTTGCTTGAACATAAAACCGATATTGCCATTCGTATTGGCGAACTTGCTGACTCAAACTTGCATGCGCGCACTTTGGGCATAAGCAAACTACAGCTAGTAGCAAGCCCTGATTATTTACAAGCTGCACCACCATTAAATGAGCTAACCGATTTAGCCTCACAACAACTTATTGGTTTTACCGATGCACCGCATTTAAACCACTGGCCGCTAACCACGCCTTTAGAGCTTAAATTTTCAATCAGTGCTTCAAGTGGTGAAACTGTTCGCCAGCTTTGTATTCAAGGTCACGGCATTACCTTGTTGTCGGAATTTATGATCAATGAAGATTTAAAAGCAGGCCGTTTAGTAAAAGTGCTCGAAGGCGAAGTGCTGAGCCCTAATCGCCGCGAAAAAGTGCATGCGGTGTATTATCAAAACAGCGGTGTGTCATCACGAGTATTAGCATTTTTAGACTTTATAGCACCAAGGTTAACGCTATAGTTTTTTCATTTTTAGCAAAAGTGTTTTGTGATTACTGGCATTAATTTCATAAATAACTTTCGTTATGCTGAAAGCATATTCGCTTTTAAGGAGCCGTAATGAACAAATTATTCGAAACCGTACAACTTGCCGGTCATACATTAAAAAACCGCATTGTTATGCCACCAATGACACGCTCTCGCTCATCACAACCGGGTGATATCGCCAATGAGTTAATGGCCGACTACTATGCCCAACGTGCCAGCGCAGGCTTAATCATTAGCGAAGGTACACAAATATCAGCGCTAGGTAAGGGCTATGCTTGGACGCCGGGTATTTATACTCCCGAGCAAATTGTCGGTTGGAAGAAAGTAACCGACAAAGTTCATCAAGCTGGTGGCATTATGTTCGCTCAGCTTTGGCATGTTGGCCGAGTGTCTCACCCAAGTAACACGGGTGGCGAGCAACCCATTGCGCCATCAGCCATTGCAGCCAAGGACGTAAAAGTTTTTATTGATGAAGATGACAAACCCGACTTTGTTGCCACATCACTGCCACTCGCAATGAGCCATGACGACATCAAACAGGTTATAAACGAATACCGCCAAGCTGCCCGTAATGCAGTTGATGCAGGGTTTGATGGTATTGAACTACATGCTGCTAATGGTTATTTAATTAATCAATTTATTGATTCAGAGTCGAACCAACGCACTGATGAATACGGCGGCAGTTTAGAAAACCGCTTACGTTTTTTACAACAAGTGACACAAGCGGTTTGTGATGAAATTGGCGCTGAGCGTGTAGGCGTGCGCCTTGCACCACTCACAACACTCAATGGTACGGTTGATGATAACCCCTTTGAAACCTATATTGGCGCAGCAAAAGTACTCAATGACCTAAACGTTGCTTACTTGCACATTGCCGAAGCTGATTGGGATGACGCGCCACTAATGGAGCAAAGCTTTAAGCAAGCACTACGTGAAAACTATGCCGGATTAATGATTTATGCAGGCAAGTACACTGGCGATAAAGCAGAGCAAGCATTAGCCGCAGGCTGGGCTGATTTAATAGGTTTTGGTCGCCCGTTTGTTGCCAACCCAGATCTGCCAGCTCGTATTGAACAAGGTATTGAGCTTGCTCAGCATGATCCAGATACCTTATTTGGAGGCGGTGCTAAAGGCTACACCGACTACCCTTTAGCAACGTAATAACACGCTAAAAAAGTAAGCTCGTCAACCAATAGCCCAGCACAATAAAGCTGATGTTGGCGAGCGCTCTTAACCACCAAGGAGCAGAGCTAAACTGAAGTTGGCTGTACTTGCTTAGCAATACCAAAGCGCCCATCACAGTAAACCAAGGAGTAAAAAAGAATATTGGCTTTAACTTCACTAAACTCACTGCTAAATCGTGCAGCGCTCCGCTTACGGCAAAGGTCACCACAACAGCACACCAAACCGGCATAATGTCATTGCAAGGCTTCATCACATAACGAGACAAATAATAGCTCCACACCGGGTTCCAATATCGCCAAAATAGATAAAACGAACTCGCCCCCAGCGAACGTGTCAGCATATTGCGCAGCGAATCTTTATGGCCAATGGGCACACCTGTGCGTTTTTTAACGTATTGAGTAAGGGTTATAGCAGCAGACACCGACTTTCTCTTTTTTACTAATGACTAATTCAGACTACTAAACAACCAGTAAAAGAGAAACCAAAACAAGACTAGAAATTGTAACGGTTTATGAAGTGAGCAGCTCTAAGGTAGGCAATAAAGCTGAGCTAAGCGCTCACTTCATTACAGTCACATTTTACTTTTCACTTTGTTGGTCGCTTGACTGATGGCAGGGTTGTCTGGCCAAAAATGTTTTGGGTAACGCCCTTTCATTTCTTTTTGCACGTCGCGGTAACTTGTTTGCCAAAAGTTAGCTAAGTCTTGGGTTAGCTGCAGCGGTCGCCGAGCTGGCGATAATAACTCCATTAATAACGGCAACTTACCTTGCGCAAGTAAAGGCGTACTGGTCATGCCATACACTTCTTGCATACGAACACTTAGCTTTGCAGGGCCATCAAGCTGATAAGTCACTTTTACATTTGAACCACTTGGCACGATTAATCGTAAGGGCAGTAATTCATTTAATAAGCTTTGCTGCTGCCAATCAAAACAGCTTTTAATCGCTTCGCTATAGTTAAACTTTTTTAACTGCTCAAGGTTTTTAATATCATCCAAATAAGGTGCAAGCCATTGGTTATCATCGATTAATTCATCACGATTAAAAAGTGGGAATGTTTCTGGTAATAGCTTACTTGCTAAGCTCATTCGAATAAGTAACTGCTCACTATCGGGTTGCTCATTAAATAACGAAAAGCCCTGTTTACTAAATAAACTTAGCCAGGCCTTAGTGCGCTCGCTCTTATCTAAGGGGTGTTTACTTGGCTGACTCGCTATTGTGATAGCACCAAGCTTTAGCTCATCTTGATGGATAAAGCGCCCTGCTTTCTCATCGTATTCGCAGCGAGTTTGCTCAGTAAATAAATGCGAAAGCTCATCTTCAAGCTCACTTGGCATAAAGGCAACAGCAGCGAAAACACGGTTTCCCTTATGACCGCCCATGTGAGCAATGGCAATATAATCATCGTTATGCCAAAACTCCTCACTTAAGTCTGCGCCCGCACCATTGGCAAGTAAATAACCATTACCGCGCTTTTTTGCTAGCCGGTCAGGAAAAGCAAGCGCCACCAGCACCGCTAAATACTCTGTTTTAAGCTCATCAACCGGCTTGAGCTGCAAGCGTGATAGCCAATAAGTTAATTGCTGCTTAAATACTGGGTGCGGTTTGCTGTGCTGACTATGTAATGCCAAATTAAGATCAGCAGGCATACTAATGCGGCTTTCAAGCAGTGCAGTTAAATACCCCGCTAATATATAAATACCAGGCATGCGCTGCTCTAGTTGCTTTGCTTTAATAAGCATGTGCGAGAGGCGAATATCGGCTCCATAGCTCAGCATTTGGCTGCCAAGCGAGGTCAGCTTTTCATTTTCATCAATAGCTTCGAGCATTTTCAAAAGTGCCGTTGCCTGCTTAATTTGCTGGCTACTTGGTGGGTCGAGTAAGCTTAGCTCAGCAAGTGATGCCCCCCACTGTTTTGTCTCTAATAACAACTGACTAATATCACTGGTAAGAATTTCTGGCGCATCATGGCTGTTACGGCGCTCAAAGGTTTGCTTAGAGCCTAATCGATACACAACCCCCGGCTCAATACGCCCAGCACGACCACCGCGCTGTATAGCTGAAGAACGAGAGATACTTTGAGTAACAAGTTCAGTGACACCGGTTTTTAAATTGAAATTAGCAGCACGGCGTTTGCCGCTATCAACCACAATGCGTATTCCTTCAATGGTCAAACTGGTTTCAGCCACATTGGTGGTTAATACCACTTTGCGTTTGCCATTTTTAGCTGGCGCTATAGCAGCTTGTTGCTCGTTTTTATTTTGCTCACCATACAAGCTAAATACTTCGACACTATCAGCTAAATCGTTTAGAGATTGCTGAACGCGTATGATTTCACGCTGTCCTGGTAAGAATACTAAAGCACTACCCGTTTGCTCACTAAGCGCCTGTTTTATCACGGCGGGTATATCATCAAGCCAGCGGCTTTCGTCTTTAAGTGGAATATACACTTCATCAATGGGGTAGCTTCGCCCTTGAGATGAGATAATAGGGCAGCTAAAAAAGTCACTGTAACGATCGCCGTCTAAGGTTGCCGACATCAGTAAGATTTTTAAATCATCGCGAAGTGCCGCCTGTGTTTCTAGGGCAAATGCCAAAGCTGTATCAGCAGCAATTGAGCGCTCGTGAAATTCATCAAATATAAGTAAATCAACATCACTTAGCTCTGGGTCATTTTGTAACATACGCGTCAGCATGCCTTCGGTGACTATTTCGAGCTTTGTTGCAGCGCTTACTTTTGATTCGCCACGAATACGTAAGCCGACACTTCCGCCGACTTTTTCATTTTGCTGACTTGCCAAGTACTGAGCAATATTGCGAGCGGCGAGTCGTCTTGGCTCTAACATTACAATGCGTTTAAAGTGCCCTTCGCGCATCAAGGTAAGAGGCAGCCATGTTGATTTACCCGCTCCCGGTGGCGCTTGCAATAAGGCCATAGGGTTACTCTGTAATGTGGTTAACAGGGATTGATAAATATCTTGAACTGGCAGCACGTTAGGTATCTCTTACTTTCTTTTCGCGCATTGTATCAAAAAATCAAAAGTTGCGATGAATAGAGGCTTATTTCCTGTATCGAGCTTTACAAGTGAAAACATTGCATTCTGCCTATTTAGGCTTATTCTTGATTAAGCAACCAAACAAAAATCAGGATAAGGAATTAACTTGTTCAGGATTTACTTTCACATTTTAATCACCTTGCTACTTTTGGTTTTGCCGTTTCAAAATGCGTTTAGTCAGCAAAAAATTACGGTAGCACTTGGAAATACCATGCCGCCTTGGGTAATGGTTGAAGACAACTCCGGCATTATTCCGGACTTGCTTCGCGCGACACTCGGTGCACATGGTTATCAAATACAATTCGTCTACGTCCCCTATGCAAGACGGATCACTTTATACAATGAAAACTTAGTTGATGTTGTTTATGATATAAATGAAAAAGTTATCGAGACTCATAGAATGAGCGGCTACTTTTCAGATATTGCTTACAGCTATGAGAACTTTGCTTTTAGCCTAACCAAACAAAACCTTCAGCTTAATTCTATTGGCCAATTAAAACACTTTAGTGTTCTTTCATGGCAAGGTGCTAAAGAATTACTCTCGCCAGAATATCAAGTAATGGCCAGAGAAAATCCACAATACGCAGAAACTTATGATCAATTAGCACAAGTTCAACTTTTGTATCGAAAGCGCTATGAGGTGATCCAGATGGACGGTAAAATTTTTGACTATTACCGAGCATTAATTAACATCAAGGGGGAAATTGATGTCTCTGAACCAGTGCAACGATTTGCATTATTTGGCAAGAATTCGAACGGCTTTTTATTTCGTGACGAAGCCTTAAGAGACCTATTTAACGAGAGCTTACGTAAGCTCAAATCAACTGAAGAATATATACGTATAATAAATCGCTATACATCTAAAAGTCACTGAGCAGCATAAAGCACTACCGGAACAGAAAATTTTACAGACTTTCTTTAAAAACTACGTAGTAATTGCAACTTTCTATCCTCCCTCCTTACTATCATAAAAAACAAAACAACTACTAATCAACAAGTTAACCAAATAAAACATATGGTACAGCGATTGCTTTTATTAAAGTGAATGTTTAACAAAGTAAGGAGATTATGATGAACAGCGATCGTTTAGAAGGCAATTGGAAAGAGCTTAAAGGTAAAGCACAACGTAAATGGGGTGACCTTACCAATGATGATTTAGATAAAATTGAAGGTAGCCGTAAAGAGCTGGTTGGTAAGCTTCAGCAAAAATACGGTAAATCGAAAGAAGAAGCTGAGCGTGAAGTCAGCGACTTTGAAAAAGGCCATTAATTTGAGCAATCAATAAAGCCGCTTATTGCGGCTTTATATTTTAAGCTGGCTCATGCTTTGCTAAATCTACTTCAGCGACCGTTTGATTTTTACCTTGTGATTTAGCACGGTATAGCCGTTTGTCGGCAATGTTTAAACAATGATCCATGCTCTCACCAGAAACGCGCACGTACAAGCCAATACTTAAGGTGACATGAAAACGATGCTGGCCACTCTTAAATGGCTTTTCAGCGAGTTTTTTATGTATTTTTTCAGCTACTTTTCTGGCCCTAAGTTCATAGCCTGTCGGGATCACAATTAAAAACTCTTCACCCCCCCAACGGGAAATAACATCTCCTTCTTCGCACACTTTTTTAAATACATCAGCAAAAAATATCAGCACCTCATCGCCCACTTGATGTCCGTAGGTATCGTTTATCTGCTTAAAGTTATCTACATCCATCAGTAAAAACACTGACCCTTCACCAAAGCGCTCATCTTGCAAACATTCTGTTGCATAGCGACGATTAGCGAGTTCTGTCATCGCGTCTGTGCGAGCAAGCTTTTGATTAAGCTTAAGTTGCTCCATTAACTGCAAACTGTATTTATTACGGTAATATTCGTAGAAGCCGGCCAAAATACATAAAATCGAGAAACACAGCATGACCCGTGTAGGAAAGTAGTAGCTCGGATAACTGTAATAACCTAATTGATCGGTAAAGTAGAAAAGCACCGAGATAATAATGGCGAGTAATATAAGATCAAAGGCACCGCGCTTTAAGCCACGAATAAAAAAGGTCACGGGAGATACAATAAATAGCCATAACGGCCCTGTGCCATTGCTGCCACCCGAGACAGTTAAGAAGCACATCATTGCATAAAGTGCGTATAGCATGAGTACTGAGATAAATTGATCACGCCCCTTTATTAAAAAAGGCAAAGCAAAAATTACAACGCCAACAATTAATAAATAACTTAACGCGATGTAGCCATCTTGATAACTTGTGACCGACATCAACAAAGAGGTCACTGCACCAATAAATGCAAATACGCGTAAGAATCGCGCTTTATCTCTCTCGCTTGCATTCACAGTATCAATCACAATTCCACCTTAGACTCCTTGCTCAACCTCAATAACTTTAACACAAATATTTAAATTAGAAGGAAATTACCAATAATTAAGCTATGAAAATGCATTAAAGATAAAAAAGTATGATCAAAAAATGGGCACAAAATAATGGCAATATAGCAGTAAAAAAACGAGCCAGATTTGGCTCGTTTCATTTAAAATTTAAAGCTAATAACTAACTACTATTCAGGTTCATAGCCTAAATTAGGCGACAACCAACGCTCAGCTTCTGCAAGTGTCATGTTGGTCCGCTTGGCATAATCTTCAACCTGATCCTTTTGAATTTGCGCCACAGCATAGTACTTAGCTTCAGGATGAGAAAAATACCAGCCAGATACAGCAGCTCCCGGCCACATTGCGTATGAACTGGTTAGCTTCATACCAATACGCTGCTCGGTATCGAGTAACTGCCAAATTTTCTTCTTCTCTGTATGCTCAGGACAGGCAGGGTAACCTGGCGCTGGGCGAATACCTTGGTAGTTTTCACGGATAAGTTCGTCATTCGATAGATTCTCATCTACCGCATAGCCCCAATACTCTTTACGCACTTGCTCATGCAAATACTCAGCAAAGGCTTCTGCTAAACGGTCTGCAACTGCTTTAACCATGATCTTATTGTAATCATCTTGCTTAGCATCGAAGGCATCGGCAAGGTCATCTTCTTCAAGACCACCAGTTACCGCAAAGGCCCCGAAGTAATCAGGGGTGCCTTTTGGCGCAATATAATCAGCTAAGCAGTAGTTAGCAAAGTCGGTTTTTTCCGTTTGCTGACGCAAATGACACGATGTAGTTAAAAGCGTTGTACGTGACTCATCGGTATAAATCTCAATGTCATCCCCTACTCGGTTTGCAGGGAATAACCCAATGACACCTAGAGGTTGTAGCGCACCTGACTGCTCAAGCTCATCAAGCATTGCGTTGGCATCAGCGAATAAGCTTTTAGCTTGTTCACCAACAATTTCATCTTCAAGAATACGTGGGTACTTACCAGCGATTGACCACGTCATGAAATAAGGTGTCCAGTCGATGTACTGTCTTAACGTCGCAATCGAAACATTTTTAAACTCAGTCACACCCAGCTTTTTCGGTACTGGTGGCGTGTAGTTGTCCCAATCGAGTTTAGCTGCGTTGTCGCGAGCACGCTGTAAAGTAACTGGTTTTGAGCGCGGCTTTTTACGTGCTTGTTGTTCACGTACTTTTTCATACTCAGTTTTAGTTTTCTCTAAAAAAGCTGGCTTTAATTCTTTAGACAATAAATTAGAGACCACACCCACAGCACGGCTAGCATTATTTACGTAAACCACACCTTTATCATACTGCGGCTCAATTTTAACCGCGGTATGCGCTTTAGAGGTTGTTGCACCACCAATCAGTAGCGGTAATTCAAAACCACGGCGAGTCATTTCTTTAGCAACATGCACCATTTCATCTAGCGAAGGGGTAATAAGCCCTGATAAACCAATTATATCGGCTTTCTCGTCAATAGCAGTTTGCAAAATTTTCTCTGCCGGCACCATCACACCAAGATCAATGACCTCGTAGTTATTACATTGCAGTACTACGCCTACGATATTCTTACCAATATCGTGCACGTCGCCCTTAACGGTTGCCATAACCACTTTACCGTTCGTTGCGCCTTCTTCTTTTTCAGCTTCAATGAAAGGGTCAAGATAGGCAACGGCACGCTTCATCACACGGGCAGATTTAACAACCTGAGGTAAGAACATTTTACCCGCACCGAATAAGTCACCTACTACGTTCATGCCATCCATAAGCGGGCCTTCGATAACTTCAATTGGCTTAGCTTTGCTCTTACGGCACTCTTCAGTATCTTCGTCGATATACTCAGTAATGCCTTTTACTAGCGCGTGTTCAAGGCGCTTTTCAACAGGCCATGTACGCCATTCTAAATCTTCAACTTTTTCTGCTTGGGCCATACCTGAGTATTTTGGTGCAAGTTCAACAAGTCGCTCACCTGCACCGGGGTCGGTATTGAGGATCACATCTTCCACTGCTTTACGCAGCTCTTCGGGGATATCGTCGTAAACCGCTAATTGGCCAGCATTTACAATACCCATATCCATACCCGCTTTAATCGCATGGTATAAAAACACTGAGTGGATAGCTTCGCGTACCGGGTTGTTACCACGGAACGAAAACGATACATTCGATACACCGCCCGACACTTTACAATGCGGTAAGCCTTGCTTGATTCGACGCGTACCTTCAATAAATTCAACAGCGTAATTATCGTGCTCTTCAATGCCCGTTGCTACAGCAAAAATATTTGGATCAAAAATAATATCTTCTGGCGGGAAGCCAATATCATCAACAAGTATTTTGTAGCTACGCTGACAAATCTCGAACTTACGATCAGCGGTTTCAGCTTGACCGGCTTCATCAAACGCCATAACAACCGCAGCGGCACCAAAACGTTTTATTATTTTGGCTTGCCGTATGAACGGTTCTTCACCTTCTTTAAGTGAAATTGAATTAACAATGGCTTTACCTTGAATACATTTTAAGCCTGCTTCAATAACGTCCCATTTCGATGAGTCGACCATGATAGGTACTTTTGAGATATCAGGCTCTGATGCAATTAAATTTAAAAACTTTACCATCGCAGCTTTCGAATCCAACATGGCTTCATCCATATTGATATCAATCACTTGCGCACCATTTTCTACTTGTTCACGGGCAACATCGAGGGCAGTCTCGTAATCTTCTTCCATAATTAAGCGTTTAAACTTAGCCGAGCCTGTTACATTGGTACGCTCACCGACGTTAGTAAATACAGCAATTTGGTCAGTCATGTCGGTTTCCTAGTTTAAGTTACACGCTTCAAGGCCCGATAAGCGCATACGCACTTCAAGCTCAGGTAATTGGCGAGGTTTAACACCTTCAAGGCCTTTCGCAAACGCCTTTATATGAGCCGGTGTGGTGCCGCAACAACCACCTACAATGTTGATAAAGCCAGACTTGCCCCAATCAATAATTTCTTTTGCCATTTCAGGGGCTTCTAAATCATATTCGCCAAACTCGTTCGGTAAACCTGCATTTGGATGCACCGAGGTAAAGGTTTCACAAACACGGGATAACTCTTCAACATACTGGCGCAGTAAGTCAGGGCCAAGGGCGCAGTTAAGGCCGATTGATAGCGGCTTAATATGGCGAATTGAGTTATAAAATGCTTCTGTTGTTTGGCCTGATAAAGTACGGCCTGAGGCATCGGTAATGGTGCCTGAGATCATCACAGGTAAACTACGACCAGCCTGTTCGAATGCTTCTTCCACAGCGAACGAAGCAGCTTTTGCATTAAGCGTATCAAAGATAGTTTCAATCAAAATGAGGTCTGCACCGCCTTCCATAAGTGCAAGTGTTGACTCAACATACGCGGCCACCAGCTTATCAAAGTTGATATTTCGATAACCTGGATCGTTTACATCTGGCGAAATAGAACAGGTTTTTGATGTTGGTCCAAGTACGCCTGCAACATAACGAGGCTTGCTTGGATCTTTTGCTTCAAACTCATCACATACGCTGCGTGCAAGCTTAGCTGACTCTAGGTTGATTTCGCGGCTAAGGCTAGCCATGTCGTAATCTTCCATCGAAATAGTCGTGGCATTAAAAGTATTGGTTTCGATGATATCAGCACCGGCTTCTAAGTAAGCACGGTGAATATCAGCAATGATTTTTGGCTGAGTCAGGCTTAATAAATCGTTATTGCCTTTAATAAGTACATGCCAGTCTTTAAAGCGCTCACCGCGATAATCCTGTTCTTCTAATTTATGTTCTTGGATCATGGTGCCCATCGCGCCATCGAGGATTAAAATTCGCTGTTTTAGCGCCTCGGTTAATTGTTCGCGTTTATTCACTGCATTACTCGGCATAGTTGTTAGTCCTTACATCTTGGCTAACTAAGTTAATATCATACGGTGTAGTTTGGTACACATAATAGTTTAACCAATTCGAAAACAATAAAAAGGCATGGCTTTGCCACGTTTTCGACGGTTCGTTATCTGGGTTATCGTCAGGGAAGTAGTTTTCTGGCTTAG
Source organism: Pseudoalteromonas sp. HF66 (assembly GCF_011806445.1). Lineage (NCBI taxonomy): Bacteria > Pseudomonadati > Pseudomonadota > Gammaproteobacteria > Alteromonadales > Pseudoalteromonadaceae > Pseudoalteromonas > Pseudoalteromonas sp. HF66. Next base: position 11,897 of record NZ_JAATOU010000004.1, on the reverse strand, counting down.
GCGCATCAGCTGATTTTTCTTGGTCACGCAAATACTCCCCTTTTAGGGTATGGGCATCGTACTCTGGATGGCCCGTAATATATACTTGGCTACCTGATTTATTTTTAATTAAATAGGCACCTACTCGCTCAGAGCCTGCTAACACAACCAGCTCATCGCAGGCATTGATCTTCTCGATATCAATATGACCATAGCGAGAATGTGGCACTAAAAAGGTGTCATCAAAGCCTCGGGTAAGTGCCGCATGATCAAAATAACTTTTATGGGTAAATACGCCACTGAGTTTATTTGGTTTCAGCTCACGCTTCAGACCATAGTGATGATAAAGCCCAGCATGGGCCGCCCAACACGAAAACAACGTAGACGTAACATGCTGCTCTGCCCAATCTAAAATAACTTTTAGTTCATCCCAGTAAGCAACTTCGTCATACTCTAAATGAGCAAGCGGCGCGCCTGTTATGATCATGGCATCGTAGTTATTATCTTTCACTTCTGAAAAATAACGATAGAAAGTATCCATGTGCTGCTCAGAGTTACTACTCGTGCGATGAGTATCCAACCTCAACAACTCAACATTAACTTGTAACGGTGAGTTAGCTAATAATCGAATAAATTGCACTTCGGTTTCAACTTTGTTTGGCATTAAGTTTAAGATAGCCAAACGCATTGGACGAATCTCTTGCGTTTTAGCACGACTTTTTGGCATTACAAACACGTTCTCTTGACGTAATTTTGCAATGGCTGGCAATTCATCTTTTACTGTAATGGGCATAGCTGGCTCCGAGCATACTTATCTGACTGCTAATTATGAACGGATAGTTAGAAATTTCAACCTCTAGATGTTTAGATGTCCAAATGAATTTTATTTGTTTGAAAGCAAAGCCCATAAAAGCCTGTTTCGTTGACGTATACGCGACAGAGCCTCTACAATATACGCTGTTAATTTTTCTTATAAATTGAAGGCTCCTTTCATGGTGTTACCAGATAAGTTTATATTCTCGATGAGTCGAGTTTCTAAGGTTGTGCCACCTAAGCGCACTATCTTAAAAGATATTTCTTTACACTTTTTCCCAGGCGCAAAAATTGGTGTGCTAGGTCTAAACGGTGCAGGTAAATCAACGTTACTTCGCATTATGGCTGGTGTTGATCAAGACTTTGAAGGTGAAGCTCGCCCTCAACCTGGCACTAAAATCGGTTACTTACCGCAAGAGCCAGTGCTTGACGAAAGCAAAACAGTTCGCGAAACAGTAGAAGAAGCAGTAAGCGAAGTTAAAAATGCACTAAACCGCCTTGATGAAGTATACAACGAGTATGCAATGGACGGTGCTGACTTCGATGCACTTGCTAAAGAGCAAGGCGAACTTGAAGCTATCATCCAAGCGCACGACGGTCACAATATCGACAACGTGTTAGAGCGTGCAGCTGATGCATTACGTCTTCCACCTTGGGATGCAAAAATTGAACACCTTTCGGGTGGTGAGCGTCGCCGTGTTGCGATCTGTCGTTTACTACTTGAAAAACCAGATATGCTTATTCTTGACGAGCCAACCAACCACTTAGATGCTGAGTCAGTTGCTTGGTTAGAGCGCTTCTTACACGATTACGAAGGTACCGTGGTTGCTGTAACCCACGACCGTTACTTCTTAGATAACGTAGCAGGTTGGATTTTAGAACTTGACCGTGGTGAAGGTATTCCTTGGGAAGGTAACTACTCATCGTGGCTTGAGCAAAAAGATTTACGTTTACAACAAGAACAGAAATCTGAAAAAGCACGTCAAAAATCAATCGCGCAAGAACTTGAATGGGTTCGTTCAAACCCGAAAGGCCGTCAAGCTAAGTCTAAAGCACGTATGGCACAGTTCTCTGAGCTACAGCAAAACGATTACCAAAAGCGTAACGAAACGAATGAACTATTCATTCCACCGGGTCCACGCTTAGGTGACCAAGTTATCGAAGTGAAAGGTCTGAAGAAAAGCTTTGGCGATCGCGTATTAATCGATGACTTAAACTTTGCAATGCCAAAAGGCGCTATCGTAGGTATTATCGGCGCTAATGGTGCGGGTAAATCAACCCTGTTCAAAATGCTAAGTGGTGAAGAAACGCCAGATAGCGGTGAGATCCTTGTTGGTGACACTGTTGAGCTTGCAACGGTTGATCAGTTCCGTGGCGACATGGACGAAAGCAACACGGTTTTCCAAGAAATCTCTAACGGCCAAGACGTATTAAAAATTGGTAACTTTGAATTCCCAAGCCGTGCCTATGTTGGCCGCTTTAACTTCAAAGGTAACGACCAACAAAAATTCGTTAAAGACCTATCAGGTGGTGAGCGCAACCGTTTACACCTAGCTAAGCTATTAAAAGCAGGTGGTAACGTATTACTACTGGATGAGCCTACCAATGACCTAGACGTTGAAACACTACGTGCACTTGAGAACGCGATTTTAGAGTTCCCTGGCTGTGTAATGTGTATCTCGCATGACCGTTGGTTCCTTGACCGTATTGCTACACATATTCTTGATTACCGTGACGAAGGCCAAATTAACTTCTTCGATGGTAACTACACAGAATACGAAGAGTGGCTGAAGAAAACCTTAGGCGCAGAAGCGGCACAACCTAAGCGTATTAAATACAAAAAAATTGGCTAATTAGCTGATACTCAAAAAGCCCCGATTTAGGGGCTTTTTTGTTGCTATAATCATTTCTCTCACTAATTTCATAATGATCTATACTCATTAAGTTAATATAGGTGGAGATAAAGTTATGAATGAACGCAGAGAGTTTTCGCGGGTATTATTTTCTTGCCCTGCGATCCTTCGCATCGAAGATAACGACTACCACTGTCAGTTACTTGATCTATCTTTGCAAGGTGCGCTTATTACTAAAAGTGATTCATTTTTAGTGCCTATTCATAGTAAGGCAGACTTAATCTTTACCCTGCCAGAGTCAAATATCGAGATAAAAATGCAAGTGGAGCTGTGCCATATTGAGCATCAACATGCAGGCCTTCGCTGTGAACATATAGATATTGATAGTATTACTCACTTAAAACGACTGATTGAGCTAAACTTGGGTGATGAAGCATTATTACATCGCGAGTTGGGCCATTTAATTCACGCACCAGAGTAAACATTTGCCAGTAGATTCGTTATGCTGTAGCAAATTCAGCTATCCTATGAGCTATGCAGTTAAATCCCCACTTACCCTTGGTGTATCACCCAAATTACTCGTTTAGTTTCGATCCTAACCATCGCTTTGTGATGAGTAAGTTTGCTTATTTATATGAGCATGTACAAAGCCTTGGATTAATAAATGACAACCTAACACAGCCGGTGCTTGGCACCCCTGAGCCCCTTGAATTAGTGCACTGTGAAAATTACATCAACGACCTTTGGCATAATAGATTAGATGAAAAGGCGATGCGCCGCATTGGCTTACCTTGGTCAAAAGAGCTGATGGCACGTACTTTTACCGCCCCACTTGGCACCTTACAAGCAGCACGCTTAGCACTTAAACATGGCATCGCTTGTCACTTAGCCGGTGGCACTCACCATGCTCATACTGACTTTGGCTCAGGCTATTGCATGGTAAACGACTTAGCTTTCACCAGCGAAACCCTGATAAAAAGTGGCGAAGTGACCAATATACTTATTTTTGATTTAGATGTTCATCAAGGTGATGGTACCGCAGCAATGCTGGCACATCAGCCCTACGCCTATACCTGCTCTATTCACTGTGAAAAGAATTTTCCGTTTCGAAAATCAGCCAGCGACTTAGACATAGGTTTAGCACCGAATGTCGCTGATAGTGAATACCTAGGCGTTGTTGACGATACGCTGAGTTATTTATTAAACACCCTAAACCCAGATTTAGTACTTTATGATGCAGGTGTTGATGTATGGCAGCAAGATGGTTTAGGTAAACTTGATATAAGCTGGCAAGGGATAGAGCAACGCGACCATTTAGTCTTCAAGCGCTGCCTTGAGCACAATGTACCTGTCGCAACCGTAATTGGGGGTGGTTATGATAAAGATCATCGCCGTTTAGCGGCTCGTCACGGCATTGTAGTTGAACAAGCGGCTCGCTTTTAATAACGACAAAGAAAAAAGGCCCGGTGGAGAAAAAAACCGGGCCTTTGCTACTGTAACATTGGGATATGTTAGCAACTTTTTTCTAAGTTAAAACAAGTAGCTGTGGAGCTACCGAATGGTAATCTAAAGCCATAGCTATGCTCAAAACCGTGATGTTTACAATTGAAAAAGCAAACACTTGGCGCGCCCAGCCGCTTACATCAATATTGCGACGATAGCCACGAAGCGCCATTAGCAACCACCAAAAACTCGTTGTACAAGCTACAGCCATAAAGGCTAAACCTGTATAACCACTAATGGTTAATAACATCACAACCAACGCATACACGGCGATATATAAAACAATGTGATGCTTTGCCTTCTCGATCCCCTGCGCTACAGGTAACACAGGAATTCTGGCCGCTTGGTAGTCGTTATAACGAAAGATTGCAATTGCATATGAATGAGGCATTTGCCATAGACTAAACATAACCAATAAAATCACAGCACCAGCATCAAACTGCCCAGTCACGGCACAATACCCCACTACAGGCGGTACTGCGCCAGATAAACTTCCTACAAAGGTGCCGTACACAGAACGACGTTTCATATATAAGCTGTACACACCTACGTAGATGACGTAACCAAAAGTAGCAAATAAGAGTGCCACTACGTTGGTATACACAGCTAATAAGCCGAAACCAATAACACCAAGCACGATGCCATGTGCCATAGCTGCCTTTGCTGACATTTCGCCAGTTACTGTGACGCGTTTGCGAGTGCGCGCCATAGCAACATCAATATCACGATCAATTACGTTATTGATCGCGCATCCTGATGCCACTACTAAAGATAACCCTAGTAAGGTTGCGATCATTAACCATGGGTCAATATCACCGCGAGAGGCTAGCAAGAATCCCCCCGCGACAGAGATCAAATTGCCCATGATAATGCCAGGTTTAGTGACATTTAAATAACGTCGAAACACTTCCTCGACTCCTCTAATTTTCAGCACAAACGCAATATTACGAAAGAAACTAGTTAGTAACAGACTGTAAGAACTGGAGACACAACCTCAGACTAACCAGCTCCTTTCGTAAATCTTTTTACCAATTACAAAGTAATTGTTATTAGTACATCATCATGGCGTTCGATTCGTAGATGATCCACACCGACAAACCAACCACCATCACGATGATTAAAGCACTAAAGATAAACGACAATGAACTTGCTTTGCCGTCTTCTGTTTTGAAGTTTAGGTGTAAGAAATATTTCAAATGCACCCAAATTTGCACAATCGCCATGCTCACGATGCACCATGCAGTGGTCGTTTTAGAAAACGAGCCACTCATCACAGCCCAAAATGGAATAGCTGTTAAAACCACTGACAATACAAAACCAATTAAATAGTCTTTAACGCTGCCATGTGATTGATCATTATGTGCATGAACTTCTAAGTTATTAATTACATGTGATTCACTGTGACTCATTACATTGCTCCCATTAAATAAACAACGGTAAATACACAGATCCACACCACATCTAAGAAGTGCCAGAATAAGCTTAAACAACTTAGGCGTGTCACTGTTTGTGGGTTTAAACCACGGCGCACAACTTCAATCATCAGGACAGTCATCCAAATAAGACCTGCTGTAACGTGAAGACCGTGTAAGCCCACTAAAGAGAAGAACGATGTTAAAAAGGCACTTTGCTGAGGGCCATTGCCATGCGCAATTAGGTGATGGAATTCATATACTTCCATACCAATAAACACAGCACCAAAGGCAAAGGTAACCAGCAACCAAGTTAAAGTAGCCGCCTTTTTCTGCCCGTGAGCAGAGATCATCGCAAAACCAAAAGTGATACTACTGAGTAGTAGTGCTGCGGTTTCAACCGCAACAAAATCAAGTTCAAAAATGTCTTTACCGGACACACCGCCAGCAGTATTCATGAACAATACTGCATAGGTTGCAAAGAATGATGCAAACAACAGGCAGTCAGTCATTAGGTAAAGCCAGAAACCAAATACGGTGTTACCACCTGTATCGTGGTGCTCATGGTCATGTGCATCGACATGACCGTGTGCGCTGTTTAAGGTGTCGAGTCCTGCAGAAATGGTACTCATGCATTCACCTCCTTCGTAGCGGCTGTATTGTGAGCCGTTTCTAGTTCAACAATTTCATCTGGTTGCACGTAGTAATCAACATCGCTGGTGTAACAACGTTTGATGAACACCACGATAGCACCCAGTAAACCAAAGGCTGCAAGCCACCAAATGTGCCAGATCATGGCAAAACAGAAGGTTGTTAAAGCTGCGCTCATTAATACACCTGCTGATGTATTTTTTGGCATATGAATTGGGCTATAAGAGGCTTCTTGTTTGTAAGCTAAGCCTTTTTCTTTCATATCTGTCCACGCATCAATGTCATCAACATGTGGGATTTTCGCAAAGTTGTAGTACTGCGGAGGTGAAGCAGATGCCCACTCAAGGGTATGACCATTCCACGGATCGCCCGTTGTATCATCAAGTTGCTCGCGATTTTTGAAGCTCACTACAAGTTGCACAACTTGGAACAAGATACCGAACATAATGATTACCGCACCGCCAGCTGCAATGTATAACCAAATGTTCCAATCAGGGTTGTTAGTGTGATTTAAGCGACGTGTCATACCTAAGAAACCAAGTACATATAACGGCATGAATGCAACGAAGAAACCTATTAACCAACACCAGAAAGATCTTCTGCCCCAGCTCTCGTCAAGTTTGAAGCCCATTGCTTTAGGGAACCAAAACGCAAAACCAGCTAAATAACCAAATACCGCACCACCAATAATGGTGTTATGGAAGTGAGCAATTAAGAATAAGCTGTTATGTAATACGTAGTCAGCACCAGGAATAGCAAGTAACACACCGGTCATACCACCGATAGTGAAAGTCACCATGAAACCTAAAGTCCAAAGGACAGGCACAGTAATACGTAAACGACCACGGTACATAGTGAATAACCAGTTAAACAACTTAACCCCGGTCGGTACCGCAATAACCATGGTCATAACACCAAAGAAGGCATTAACGTTAGCGCTTGAGCCCATAGTAAAGAAATGATGAAGCCAAACGATAAAACCTAAAATTGAAATCGCACCGCTTGCATAAACCATCGACTTATAACCAAACAGGCGTTTACCAGCAAAAGTTGAGATAACTTCTGAGAAAATACCAAACGCAGGTAAGATCAGAATGTAAACTTCAGGGTGACCCCATGCCCAAAATAAGTTGATGTACATCATCGCGTTACCACCTAATTCATTGGTGAAAAAGTGGAAATCGAGATAACGGTCAAGCGTTAGCATTGCCAGTACCGCAGTTAAAATTGGGAACGATGCGGCAATTAAGATATTCGCCCACGTACATGCCCAAGTAAAAATAGGCATTTTCATTAATGTCATGCCTGGTGCACGCATTTTAAATACAGTCGCTAAGAAGTTTACCGATGTTAATAAGGTACCCAAGCCGGATATCTGCAAGGCCCATATATAATAGTCGACCCCGACACCTGGACTAAATGACAGCTCAGACAGCGGTGGATATGCAACCCAACCTGTTTTAGCAAACTCACCAAAGAATAGTGAGATATTAATCAGGATTGCACCGCCAGCAGTTAACCAAAAGCTAAGGTTATTTAAGAATGGGAATGCAACATCACGGGCACCAATTTGCAAAGGTAAAATGATGTTCATTAAACCAATCATAAACGGCATCGCCATAAAGATGATCATGATCACCCCGTGCGCCGTAAAGATTTGGTCATAATGCTCTGGTGGTAAGTAACCACTTGCACCGCCGGTAGCCATTGCTAATTGCAGTCGCATCATAATGGCATCCGCGAAACCACGGAAAAGCATGATTAGCGCAAGAATGATGTACATAACACCTAAACGCTTATGGTCAATTGAGGTGATCCAGTCGTGCCAAATCACGCCCCACTTTTTATATTTTGTTACTAAGCCTGCCACTAACAGACCTAAGACAGCAACAACCGTCATGGTAACCATGATAATTGGTTCATGAAACGGGATTGCGTCTAATGTTAATTTACCTAACAACGACATGATTATTCCTCGTCCTCGCTGTGCTTCTTATGAGCTGAGTGCTCTGGCATAGCGTGTTGCATTGCACCGTGAGAGCCATGCGCTTGCATATATTTCATTACGATTGAATGGAACATATCTTTATCTACGCTGGCATAGTATTTAACTGGGTCGTATTCACTTGGTTTTGCTAGTTCAACATAGCTTTGCTTAGTCAGTGCAGAACCGGTATTTTTTACTTTGTTTACCCATTCATCGAAATCAGCTTCAGTAGCTGTTGCAATGGCATCGAACTTCATACCGGTGAAACCTGCACCACTGTAGTTAGCAGAGAAGCCTTTAAAAGTACCCGGTTCATCAGCTATTAAGTGAAGCTTTGTTTCCATACCTGCCATTGAATAAATTTGGCTACCAAGCTGTGGAATGAAAAACGAATTCATGGTGCTTTCTGAGGTGATCTTGTACTGCACAGGCACATTGGCAGGAAAAACAAGCTCATTCACTGTGGCGATGCCTTGCTCTGGATAAATGAATAACCATTTCCAGTTCAAAGAAACAACTTCAACAGTAAGGTGCTCACCTTTACCTTCAAGTGGTTTATATGGGTCAAGTTGTTGCGTTGACTGCCATGTGATCACACCTAAAATCGCAACGATAATGATAGGAATGGTCCAAACCACAGCTTCAATCTTGTTTGAGTGCGCCCATTTTGGAGCGTAAATTTCTTGATCTCGTCCATCACGGTATTTCCATGCAAAATAAATTGTCATGGCAATAACTGGAATTACAACAATCAGCATTAATACCGTAGCTACGATAATTAAATACTTCTCGTCGACACCAATTTGACCTTTTGGATCGAGTACCCCGCCTTTACAGCCAGACAAAGCCAGCACTAAAGACGCTAGAGCAATATTACAAAGGTTTCGAATTGACAAAGGAATATCCTACAACCTAAAAGTTAACACTTGTCGAAATAAGTACACGACGCTTTTCTGCAACAGATGCTACAGATATCCCTCGGCTGAATAACGAGCACGACAAATCGACACGCTAAAAAGTAAGGGAATTTAGGTTGGCTGACTGAAATTTGGGCGTAAAAAACCCACTAGGTGCTTTAGTAAAGACAACTTAGAAAACGACTAAAATGGCTGAACTTAAGCAACAAAGCTTATTTACAGACAACCACTTACACGAGGAGGAGCACGACAGCCATGAGCACTGTGTACTACTAAAGACTTTATCGTTTCACGCGCAGCGAAGGCCGCTTTACGTAAAATGACACCTGCACGACGCGCAGGAAAGAAATGGAAGACCAACCAGCATAAACCAATAAGTAATTGGCAAGACACCACAGGGTAAGCTAAAAAACTCAACACATTAAGTAGTGGGATTTCGTATAAAGCACCTTCACTTAATAAGCTTCTTAGCCCTTGAGCATCTTCTAATGTACCGTTGATTAGCATGGCTGAATTAATCAGCAACAAGGCTAAAACTGACATTAGTTCTTTACCAGCAAAAAATGCACGCGCAGCCAGTTGCAACCTAGCTAAGCTAGACTGTTTGGCACCTTGTGACTGATTAATTGCTCGCAAAACCCACGCCTTTTTATCGCTTTTACTGCATTTTAGGTAAGTGGCTTACCCTATTTTTAAATGCGGTAATATGATCTTCATCAATAAAGTTTCAGTAATTACTGAAATTTCGGTGTGGAGTATAACAAAGTCAACAGACGGTACAAGTAGAATTTGGCAGCACAAAGTTAAGCATTATTTAAGCACACGTTATCAATGTGTAAAAAACCGATTTAATTAAAGCTAAGTATTTAAAATTAATACTTTATTTTATATAGCTAAAAGCAATGAAGAAAATGAAAATAGCATATTAATAACGTTTTAAAGCATAAATACCGTTTTAAAGCATACTAAGTCAGTACTAACTGAAGATTAAATACTGAGCAAGGATTAGCCAAACCCATTAAAATATAATATTCTAACAAAACCAAAAATAAAGAATAAAAGAGACAGTTATGCGTCAATATGCACTCGCTGCTGCCATTTTAGCATTAAGTAACAGCGCACTCGCAAATACGATTGAAGACACCGTAGTGAATGGCTTAAATAAACCCGCGATTTATTACACCGATATTGAGCCACACTTAAAAACCGTAGCAAAGCATCCTAGCGTCAAACTAGAACAAATTGGTACCTCATTTCAAGGACAGGCACTCAATTCTCTTAAAATTGGCACAGGCCCAATCAAAGTGATGATGTGGAGCCAAATGCACGGCGACGAAAACACTGCAACTGCCGCACTTATGGACTTTTTAAGCTTCATAACAGCTGATGAAAACGCACAATGGCTAAAAAGCTGGCGACAGAAAATATCCCTTCTCATAATCCCTATGGTGAACCCTGACGGCGCGGCCGTACAAACCCGTTATAATGCTCAAGGAATTGATTTAAATCGCGATGCTAAAGCTCTTCGCACAAAAGAAGGGCAAATACTAATGGCTGCCGCAAATCAGTTTAAACCTGACTTTGGCTTTAATTTACATGATCAGAACGCATATTACGGAGCAGGAAAAAAAGGTAAACAAGCCACCATTTCAGTGCTAGCGCCAGCCTATAACGAAGCGAGAGAAGTAAATAAAAGTCGCGGCGAGGCTATGCAGTTTATAGCCCACTTAGCTAAAACGGTTGAAACAATAATCCCAGGCCACTTAGGAAAGTACAACGACAGTTACTCATACCGTAGCTTTGGGGATACTTTTTCGGAAAAGGGTATTAGAACAATATTAATTGAATCAGGAGCGTACCCTAATGATCCAAACCGACAAATAGCACGCAAGGTTAACCGTGTTTTATACAAAAAGACGATTGATTCGTTAACTTCGGGGGAGTGGAAAGACGCGAGGATATCGCAATATCACGCTATTCCATTTAACGCTAAAGACAATTGGGTCGACTTACTAATAGACGACATAATCGTAAATAGTGAGCTAGGTGATTACCAGATAGATATTGCAATTAACAATAAAGGACAGTCACCTGTAATCAAAGAGCTAGGTGATATAAGTAGTATCCGCCAAGGTTATACGAGTTTAGATGCAAGCAGCCTAAGCTTTAAGGCAGGTAACAGCTTTGTTTTAAATAAATCGTTAACGCTTACAGAAAGTAGCTATAAAAATATTTTAAAACAAGGCTATAGCTGTTTTTCGGGTGATATGAACAAATTAAAAAACACCTCAAAATGGCCAGTTTACGCGTGCAAAAGTATATTTACATCAATACCATCTCTTCGCGCCCCTGCTGCTTTTTTCTTACAAGCCGACGGCATAAATAAGTATGCTATTTTGGGGACTGAGTTAATTAATCTAGAAAGTTAATAACAAAAGACAGTCACCCATAATTAAAAACACGCTTTGAAAGACAGGCACTCTTAAAAGTGCCTACTAAATCTTCAAATACTTTAGATTTTTTAACCTAAAATACTCGTTTTGTAGGCAACCTACCCTATTAGCTTAATCCACTAGTAAAAACCAAGATAAAAGATTTAGCTTTCTGAGAATTGAAAGTACGAGTTAGCTGCAATGTTTTGCAAAAAATAAAAGTTGAGAGAAATTTAAGATTAGCTAGCAAGTAATAACTTACAACTTGTTATATTACTTCGCCGCTTTCGAGCAGTTTTACTACAGTAGTTTTCAATAGCTTGTATTCGACCTACAGCACCGTGAAATAA
>NZ_JAATOU010000046.1:0-757 GCF_011806445.1 Pseudoalteromonas sp. HF66 | reverse complement strand
AAATCAGAAATTTTTAACGCAGATAGCGACAGGTTTAATCCCTCAAAATGATTAAGTATTATTGCGGATTGGTATGATACCAAGCTTACCTTCAGATTAAAAACGCCAGCTATATGCTGGCGTTTTTGTTTTTGGGTTATGAGTTAGCGAATTGTGAGAGTAAAGTTAGCGAGTTAGGATAAGCCATATAGGCTCTAGGCTCTAGGCTCTAGGCTCTAGGAAAAGTGTCGTTGTAGGAATGGCTTTAGCCATGAATGTGTTGGTTATGGCCTAGATTCGACCCTGACGTGCCTCCTACTCGTTTTGTTGCTGAGGAACACTCTGAAGTACCAAACAATCCTTTAGATCAACTGCCATCTAATGTATGACAACGCATCACGTATGAATGGCTTTAGCCATAAATGTGTTGGTTACGGCCTAGATTCGACACTGACGTGCCTCCTACTCGTTTTGTTGCTGAGGAACACTCTGAAGTACCAAACAATCCTGTAGATCAAATGCCATCTAATGTATGACAACGCATCACGAATGAATAGCTTTAGCCATGAATGTGTTTATTAAGGTCTAGATACGGCATTGACGTTCCTCCTACAGGGGTTTGTTGCTGAGGGAGACTCTTCACTAAACCCCCCCACCGCTCAGCTGACATCTATTATCTGACGGCTGAAAGCTGACAGCTCCCAAACGCAAAAAAGCCCGACTCTTTCGAATCGGGCTTTCTTTAATTTGGAGCCTGGCAATGTCCTACTTTCACATG
>NZ_JAATOU010000045.1:0-831 GCF_011806445.1 Pseudoalteromonas sp. HF66 | reverse complement strand
TTAACCCCTATTTATGTGCCTGAGCCTGAAGACGAGGCCGTTCGTGATTTATCTCGCGCCCGTGAAGTCGCGATGAAAGATTTAAAAGACGCTAAATACCAACTAAAAGCACTGCTTCTTCGCAACAATATTAACTACGCAGGCACTGCAAACTGGTCTCTCAAACACTTACGATGGCTTACTGAACTAGTACTGCCGCATCCAGCACAGCAAATCGTTTTACAAGAGTTTATTCAAACTATAAATGAGCGAATTGCACGATTAGAGCGACTCGACAACGAACTGTCTCACCATGTTTATCAATGGCGATACTATCCCCTTGTTAAAGCCATTCAGGCTATGCGCGGTGTTCGCTTACTCGTGGCCGCTGGCGTTGTTGCTGAGCTTGGTGATTTAACGCGCTTCGACCATCCGCGTAAACTGATGAGCCACCTTGGCCTTGTACCAAGTGAACACTCGAGCGGGGGTAAAAGGCACATTGGCGCAATTACTAAATGCGGCAATGGTCGAGCAAGGCGCTTATTAGTCGAAGGTGCTCATAGTTACCGTCATGCTGCCAACATATCGACCGAGTTACAAAAACGACAAGAAGGTTTACCAAAACAGATTGTTGATATCGCATGGAAAGCACAATTAAGGCTCTGTAAACGTTATAAAAAGCTCATTAATAAAGGTAAGCATTACAACCTTGTTGTCACCGCCATTGCCCGTGAAATGATTGCGTATATCTGGGCAATCGCAAAACAAATTGTACTCTCTCCGATAAATCCTAAATTAAGATTATCTAGAGTACCTGCTTAATATGAACGAATTAGAGTTAATGCATTGGGT
>NZ_JAATOU010000044.1:0-868 GCF_011806445.1 Pseudoalteromonas sp. HF66 | reverse complement strand
AACGCCCTAATAATGGGCTAAAAATAGTTTGCTAAAATGTTGAGGAACGAAAACAGTAAACTGTTTTTAGTCCTGATTAATTTGCTTGTTAAGTAGACTTTCGTCAAATTCAATTTCCATTTTTTTCATTAAATCGTCAGTAAACTTTTGACTTTCCTCTTTACTAACATAGCTATCTTGCCCCTGAATATTTGCAACTAATTGGTTTGTTATTTCCCCATAAACGACAGCCAATCTCGCCTGCAGTTCAATCACATGTTCACTAGTCATTGAATTATTTAGCTTGAAAGGTTTATTTTTGCTCAGAGGTCCATAGTTCCCCTCCCAAAGTGCTTTACCTGTTTCAGATCTTAATGTTGCTTTAAGCTGAGGGAGAAATATTAAACCTTTTTCGTTAGTAAAAATAATACACCAAGGTTCAAGTGTTATAACTTGTTTTTTAATATTTGAATTTAGATGAATAGATTTAATTTCTGCTGTTAAATCTTGATTGTTTTTTAGTGAACTGAGTAGAATTTTAGCTAAATCAAAATTGTCTTTAAGCTCCTTTTCTAAACTACCCTGTAAGTTTTTTTCATTAGAAAGATCGGACGCTAGAACACCAAGAATTCCGAAGTAAAGACCTATATCACCTGAAGATTCAGACCAATTAGCTACAACAAAACCTGTATCTTTAATTCTTCGGTCACCTGGAGCTAAGCTAAGATCGCTCCAATCTATATTTAGTACATCCAATTTCAATTCTTTATTTGATTCTACAGGGATAGATCCTCCCATTTTGGTAGATTGACATCCTACGGAAAGGAAAAGAAGAACCATTATTATGAAATATTTGAAATACACTCTGAACTATCCTTGTCTACTTAAC
>NZ_JAATOU010000043.1:0-907 GCF_011806445.1 Pseudoalteromonas sp. HF66 | reverse complement strand
CCCCAAGGGGATTCGAACCCCTGTTACCGCCGTGAAAGGGCGGTGTCCTAGGCCTCTAGACGATGGGGACGCAGAAAACTGCAACCCTAGGACAAACACTATGCAAATCTGGTGGAGCTATGCGGGATCGAACCGCAGACCTCTTCGCTGCCAGCGAAGCGCTCTCCCAGCTGAGCTATAGCCCCGACTTGCATACACACCACCAATTAATGTTGGCTGTGTATCGCTGAGTGCGGGGCGCATTCTATGCAGCCCCCCAAATAAAGTCAACAGTTTTTTATCTAAGTTTATTTAAATGATTTAAATTTCAACAAGCTGACTAAATATCAATCCGTTACGGTGGTGTTTTAAACAAAGTGCTATCAAATTCGCTATTTTGAGCTACTTGCAGTACTGGTTTCTCATTTAAAGGCTTCCTGCCTATAAACTTGCTTATTTAAATAAGGTATACATTTATATGCAAAACAAAGATCGCTACCTAAAGCTTTAAATAAAGAAACTAAGCGTACCCTATGTTGTTTTTTAATATACAAAATAGGTCGCTTTTAACTGATGCAAACTTATTGATACGAAGAAACTGCTATAAAGCTTTACTGTTTTCATATCACTTCGATCATTTTACTAAGGTCATAGAGCTATAGATCAACTTATAAATACAAGGTTATGAATATAAATTGCATATTTGTTCACCAAAAAATGCTTAAATGCCATGTCATTGTTTATAAAAGCTGCATCTAACACATTTTTACTCATTCAAGTGTTGACACATTTACAACTCTATCTATAATAGCGCCCCACAACAACGCAGCAATGAGTTGTTTTAGATATGGGTCGTTAGCTCAGTTGGGAGAGCATCGCCCTTACAAGGCGAGGGTCACTGGTTCAAGTCCAGTACGACCCACCATTA
>NZ_JAATOU010000042.1:0-960 GCF_011806445.1 Pseudoalteromonas sp. HF66 | reverse complement strand
TTACTTCGCCGCTTTCGAGCAGTTTTACTACAGTAGTTTTCAATAGCTTGTATTCGACCTACAGCACCGTGAAATAAATGTTCAAACTGTGTTGTTAATGTTAGCCAATTTGTTGGCTCGA
This sequence comes from Pseudoalteromonas sp. HF66, assembly GCF_011806445.1. Lineage (NCBI taxonomy): Bacteria > Pseudomonadati > Pseudomonadota > Gammaproteobacteria > Alteromonadales > Pseudoalteromonadaceae > Pseudoalteromonas > Pseudoalteromonas sp. HF66. The sequence goes on along the minus strand of NZ_JAATOU010000042.1, from coordinate 839 downwards.
GATTAAGCCTCTCAAGGATAGGAGGTAAATGATGATCTATATATCCGCGTTTATCCGTGCTAATACAACGCCCTGTCTGCTCTACAAGTAACAGGTATGACTTTAACTCAAAAGGTATTCCCTTTGATTTATTCTTGTTCATACCACCAACAAAACGAGCTAGTAGCTTAGGTTGTTTTGAATTCTTCGCCTCCTGACACCGCTTTTTAAAACTTGTATAGTTAGATTGCTCTGGGGTCCTCGCAACCTCTGCACGAACAGGGTTTAAATCAACATAGGCCATGCACGCTAAAAGAGCAGATTCATCAAGTAGTGCTTGGCTCTTGAAGCGCCCTTCCCAAAAATGCCCGGTACATTCGTCTTCTTTATTTGCACGTCTGGCAATATATTCATTAAGCATTCGCATGAACCAACTAATGCTAGAAAGGCGAGTCCTATACTCTGCAACCTCTTTATTTAAAAAGGCCTGTTGAACGTCACTCAATTGCTCACCACGGAGGAACTTTTGACCTAAAGGCGTCATTTTACTGAGCTTCTTCCAGCGTAGAAGAACGGCCTTGTCGCTTAACCTATTTGCTTTTTTATCATCTACATAAAGCACAATATGAGTATGATTACTCATCACGGCATAAGCACACACATCAATACAAAATACCTTCGCAAGAACAAGCAGACGATCTTCAACCCACCCTCGGCGATGATCATATGATTTACCTGTGAGAGTATCTTCTCCGCAAAGGTAGGCGCGTCTAACGCATCGGGATACACAGTGATAGTATTTAGTATTCGACAAACAGATTTGCCGCTTCCTTGCTAAAGCCATCGTCCACTCCTTGAAC
>NZ_JAATOU010000041.1:0-1127 GCF_011806445.1 Pseudoalteromonas sp. HF66 | reverse complement strand
GCGAAGCGTAAACCTTCGTCCATCGCGATTGGGCAGATTAGTTCTACAGTCATCTTGATGTTATCACCAGGCATTACCATTTCAACGCCGTCTGGTAACTGTACGTCACCTGTTACGTCAGTTGTACGGAAGTAGAACTGTGGACGGTAACCTTTGAAGAATGGAGTGTGACGACCACCTTCATCTTTAGAAAGTACGTATACTTCTGAAGTGAACTTCGTGTGTGGAGTGATTGAACCAGGCTTAGCTAGTACTTGACCACGTTCAACGTCTTCACGCTTAGTACCACGTAGAAGTGCACCGATGTTCTCACCCGCACGACCTTCGTCTAGAAGCTTACGGAACATCTCAACACCTGTACAAGTTGTCTTCGTAGTTTCTTTGATACCTACGATTTCAACTTCGTCATTCACGTTGATGATACCAGCTTCAACACGGCCAGTTACAACAGTACCACGACCTTGGATTGAGAATACGTCTTCGATAGGCATGATGAATGGCTTATCGATGTCACGCTCTGGCTCTGGGATGTAAGAATCTAGTGCTTCTGCAAGCTCAACGATTTTGTCTTCCCACTCTTTCTCGCCTTCTAACGCTTTAAGCGCTGAACCTTGGATTAGTGGTAAGTCATCACCTGGGAAGTCGTACTCTGAAAGAAGTTCACGAACTTCCATCTCAACTAGCTCAAGTAGCTCTTCGTCGTCAACCATGTCACATTTGTTCATGAATACGATGATGTAAGGTACACCAACCTGACGAGAAAGTAGGATGTGCTCACGAGTTTGTGGCATAGGACCGTCAGTCGCAGCAACTACTAGGATTGCGCCGTCCATTTGAGCAGCACCAGTGATCATGTTTTTAACATAATCGGCGTGTCCTGGACAGTCTACGTGTGCGTAGTGACGAGTAGGAGTATCGTACTCAACGTGTGAAGTTGAGATTGTGATACCACGCTCACGCTCTTCTGGAGCGTTATCGATTGATGCGAAGTCTTTAGCTACACCACCGTATACTTTTGCAAGTACGTTTGTGATTGCTGCTGTTAGAGTTGTTTTACCGTGGTCAACGTGGCCGATTGTACCAACGTTTACGTGCGGTTTTACGCGTTCAAACTTTTCTTTTGCCAT
>NZ_JAATOU010000040.1:0-1267 GCF_011806445.1 Pseudoalteromonas sp. HF66 | reverse complement strand
CTACAAGCTAAAGAATGGAAAGAGATTAAAGAAAACAAAAAGACTAAAACTTTCACCCACACTCTCCTTGGCACATAACGCCTAACTAATGGGCGCATAAATGCTTGGCTAAAATTAGTGACGAAGGAGTGCAAGCCAAGCGTTTTGCGTCCTTTTGAGTAACTTGTTATAAGCCATATGCAACAATGAGATAGATAAATAAGCTAAAAAATGACGCTAAAGCTACAAACATTGAAATGCGTACTTTTTTAATATGGCTGTCTAAACCTTCATGGTACAGGGAAAAATTTTTAGGATTACCAAATAACATGCCCCAATACTGATCTTGGTAGCCTAAGTATTCAACTAGCTTATTTTTACGCTCTTCTCTGTGTTTATGCGCGGCTTCTTTGTATGCTTCCATCTGTATGTTAAACATAATAAAGGTAATCGCTACTACTCCAAACAGGATGATAAATACCATTGCTTTCCCTAGGCTTATAACGCCCCAAGCAGGGGCAATGACACGTAGGCTAAAATACAGAACGAAGTGACGGGAGCCTACGTGTTAGTGTCCCGCTGACTTGGTTTGTTAGGTTTTTTCGCATTGCAAAAGATAATTCTGAAAGCCAGTATAAACATTGTCTGGCTCAATACTTCCTTTACGTTCTAACCACCAACCATTAATTTTGTCTAACCACCAAAGTGCTTCTTTCTCAGATATTTCCACGAACTCAGACGTTAGTAAAAAATACTGGATGCCATGACCCGAAATCATATGCTTACCTAATTGTTCAATTTTACCGACGCGGTTACCCCAGGCGTAAAATTGACTGGTAAATGCATTAATTCCTTTACATAAAGGGAGTGCTACGTAATCAGCAGGATAGACTTTAACTTTTAAAGCAATCCCAGAATTATTTTCAATGTTAATTATCCTAAAGTCACCTCTAGGTGGTCCATAAGCTAATGGTTTTTGTATGATAATGGTGCCCACACTATTTGAGTCGGAAATGTTGAAGCTAGATTGAGGCTGATAAATATCTAAAAGTTCTTTATTCGGCCGATTAATACTGCAACCAACCAAAATAAATAAGATAAAAATTGGCAAAAAGAACTTCATAGCTCACCTAAAACCTAACATGTTTATAGCGAGCTAATCGCGCGTTTTTCTACCACAGCGTAGCTCGTTTTTCTTATTAGATTATTTTTAACAAACTTGTTAACTAATTACCAGTGTTATTAAAATTTAGGAGTTCTCGCTTTTACCTCAGGATAAAAACGAGCG
>NZ_JAATOU010000039.1:0-1776 GCF_011806445.1 Pseudoalteromonas sp. HF66 | reverse complement strand
TAACGCCTTACTAATGGGCGCAAAATGTAGCTTGGCTAAACTTAGCGACGAAGGAGCACAAGCCAAGCATTTTGCGTCCTTTTGAGTAACTTGTTATATGGCTATTTGCTGTCTAGCCAACACTTAGAAAATACTATGTTATTAGAGTTTGAAACAACAAGTTTATGCACATAATTTAAACCATGGGCAGGTTCTGGGTCTTTACCAACCATATACACAGTATTAGATGAGGAAACCATTTTTTCATTAATACTTACCGATGCATCATTATTTAGTAATACTCCTTCGAATAATCCTTGGTAACCTGCCATAACATGAATTGCTTTATTTAATTCTTGCCCACGCAATCCTTCTGTCGGTATCCAAAGGCTTGAATGATCAACAAGTTTGTTTGGTGGCAATTCAGACAAGCTATTAATTATGAATGCTTTTGCATTTTTTAAATAAGGCTTATGAGTTGCCATATTTCTTTCAACAAAGTTTATTGCTTTTGAAACAGAAACAATAACTTTTGAGTTGTTAGTTTTATAGAAAATAGCAGGTAGCTCGTAAGATTCGGGATGGCTTAAATTGGATTTCCATTTAACTGGATATTGATTTGACTCACAAGGATCGGTTTCAGCGTTCACAAAGCTAGAAACTAAAAATACTAATGAGACTAAAATTTTCTGCATACTTTCACTAGCCATATAACACCCGTTTAAGAGGCGTAAAATGCATGGCTATAATTAAGCGAAGAATGAGCGCAAGCCATGCTTTTTGCGTCCTTTCTTGAAACGTTTGTTATGTGCCAATTTGCTTTGACAAGAAACGTGTTACTCTCAGACGTTCCTGTTCATAGTATTCTTCACGTTTTTCCATATGGATAGTCGGCCCACAAGAACCAACAAAAAGCCCATTTTCATCAGGAATAGCAAATACTACATATTTAACTTTTTCTTCGAATGGAAAACCACATGCAGCAGAATCCATTCTTGTTGTAACCTTAATTTTTTCAGCAGTCATTCCTTTATAACTTTGCTCTACAACTAAAGTGACGGCTTTCAACTTTGAATACTTAAACCAGCCATCTTCTTTCACTTTTATGGTATCGATCGATTCGACGACCCCAGAGAAAACCACTGGATAATCTTTAAATGCTTCTTCAATGTCGTATCCCATGCAACTACAAGCTAAAGAATGGAAAGAGATTAAAGAAAACAAAAAGACTAAAACTTTCACCCACACTCTCCTTGGCACATAGACATAATGACTCCCACACGGTGCTAGCCTCCGCCTTTTCGTGGGTTAGCTTAAAGCCAGAGCCATAATTAGTTTGTCAAAGAACTAAACAGCAGAGGCTAGCATGACTAAACATAACATACTTTTCATTGGCTTAGATACTCATAAAGAGTTCGTTGAAGTTGCTTACATTGAAGATAATCGGGGTGCAACCCCCATTCATTTTGGACGAATATCTTCAGCCAAGTTAGCTATAAAGAAGCTCATTCGTCAGTTTGAGTCTAAATATCCCAGTGCAACTTTGCATTTCGTTTATGAAGCTGGTCCTTGTGGTTACTGGATTTATCGCTTAATTACTTCTCTTGGACATTGCTGTTACGTAGTTGCTCCTTCGCTTATCCCTAAAAAGCCTGGCGAGCGTATTAAAACCGATAAGCGTGATGCGCTTAAGTTAGCTAAATTACTCAAGTCTGAAGATTTAACCCCTATTTATGTGCCTGAGCCTGAAGACGAGGCCGTTCGTGATTTATCTCGCGCCCGTGAAGTCGCGATGAA